>CALKKN010000336.1 GCA_937995275.1 uncultured Lysobacterales bacterium
GCCCTGGTCCTGCACGGCCTTCTGCTGCTGCTTCCCGTACAACGCGGATTGCAGCCCGAGGAGGTCCTGCATCGCCTCAGCGTATCCCTGCAGGCGGTCGCGACGCGGCGCCCGGTTGCTGTCCCGGAGCCCAATCGACCGGAACTGCCCCTGCCGGCCGCGCCCGTCGCCCCAGCGGCAGAGCCCGGCCCGGGAACGACGGGCGGGTGGCATCGAACCTGCAGCCCTTCTGTTAAGATAGGCCGTCCAGCCCAGGCCGGGAGTCGCCATGTCCTTCAAGCCGATTCTGTTGCCCCTGCTCGTTCAGGTCCTTCTCACCTTCGCCGTCTGGGTTTACATGTTTGCCTGGCGGATACCGGAGATCACGCGCAAGGGAATCGATCCCCAGCGCCTGCAAGATCGCGCCCGGGCCCATGAACTGCTGCCCGATTCGGCGAATGCATCGAACAATCTGAAAAACCTGTTCGAACTGCCGATTCTCTTCTACACCGCCATCCTGTTGTCACTGGTGCTGATGATCCAGGATCCGCTGCTGGTCCAGCTGGCCTGGGGATTCGTTTTCCTGCGAGTCGTTCACAGCGTGATCCATTGCACGTACAACAACGTCAACCACCGCTTCGCCGCCTATGCCGTCAGCTCACTGATACTGCTGTTCATGTGGATCCGGCTGGGGGCCTTCATCCTGCTGACCTGAAGAGGAGCGTGATGGAACAAACAACATCTGTTCACGGCGGCTGCCTGTGCGGCGCCGTACGGTTCGAGGCCGAACTGCCGAGCAAGTGGTGCGCTCATTGCCACTGCAGCATGTGCCGCAAGGCGCATGGCGCGGGTTACGTCACCTGGGTCGGATTCCAGAGCACCAGCTTCCATGTTCTGACCGGGGACGACCACCTCGTCTGGTATGCCTCCTCAACCGGCGCCCGGCGTGGTTTCTGCCGGAACTGCGGCAGCACCATGCTGTTCGAATCGGAACGCTGGGCCGGCGAGACGCACGTCGCGCTCGCCTGTGTCGACGGGACGATCGACCGGCTTCCGCAGGCGAATGTTTTTTATGACGCCCACGTCGACTGGATGCCCGTCGACGAAACCCTCAGGACCGTCCCGGGTTGACCCGGTCCGGGCCCCGCGTCTCAGCACCAGCGGATCGGTGTCCGGCCCTGCTTTTCGAGCCAGGCGTTGGCCTTGGAGAAATGCCGGCAGCCGAAAAACCCCCGGTGGGCTGACAGCGGGGACGGATGAGGGGCGCTCAGCACGAGGTGCCGGTTACGGTCGATAACGGCCCCTTTCTTCAGCGCGTAGCTGCCCCAGAGCATGAACACCAGCCCCTCCCGCCCTTCGTTCAACTCCGCGACGATGCGGTCGGTGAATCGCTCCCAACCTTTTCCCTGGTGTGCTGCGGCGCGACCGCGCTCGACAGTCAGCACGGCATTCAGCAGCAACACGCCCTGCTCCGCCCAGGGCTGCAGATTACCGTCGGCGGGAGCCTGACACCCGATGTCGTCGGTGAGTTCGCGATAGATATTGACCAGTGACGGTGGCGGCGCAACGCCGTCCCGCACCGAAAAACACAGACCGTGCGCCTGGCCGGGGCCGTGGTAGGGATCCTGGCCGAGGATCACCACTTCAACCCGGTCATAGGGCGTGGAATCCAGCGCGTTGAAAATCAGCGGCCCTGCTGGGTAGACCACGGCTCCCGCCCGCTTGCGTTCGAGCAGGAACGCCCTCAGCGCAACCATGTAAGGTTGGCTGAATTCACTTTCCAGCCGCCTTTTCCACGACGGCTCGAGTCGAATTTCCCTGGAATTGCCCATGCGGAGGTGCCGGCGGCTTGATTCTGCTGAGTTAAACCCAAGTTAGCAGATCGGGCGCCGGGAAAAAACCGGCACCTCCACCACCTATCCGGGGCTGTGACATGACCATCAAGACGGATTCAGTCATCATCGGAGCCGGCCCGTGCGGGCTGTTCCAGGTTTTCGAATTGGGCTTGCTCGACATCCAGGCTCACGTGGTCGACTCGCTCAGCCAGGTCGGCGGCCAGTGCTCGGAGCTCTACCCCGACAAACCCATCTACGACATACCGGCCCTGCCCGTGTGCGGCGCGCAGGAACTCATCGACCGCCTGATGGAGCAGATCTCCCCCTTCAATCCCCAGTTCCATCTCGGCCAGACCGTCACCCGGCTCGAACGCTCGGACACCGGGCGCTTCGTTCTCGAGACCTCGGCCGGTACCCGCTTTGACACCGCGACCGTCATCCTCGCCGCCGGTCTCGGCGCTTTCCAGCCGCGCCGGCTGCGCGCGGCGGGCGCCGAAGAATGGGAGGCGCGGAACATTCACTATCGCGTCCGCGATCCCGAGAAACTCGCCGGCATGGGCATCGTGATCCTCGGCGGCGGCGACTCGGCGCTCGACTGGACCCTGGCCCTGCACGGCAAGGCCTCCCGCATCACGCTGGTTCACCGGCGGGCCGAGTACCGGGCCCAGCCGGCTTCAGTCAACAAGATGAAGAGCCTCATTGACGGTGACACGCTGGAGGAATTCCAAGGCCACGTGCGGTCGGTCTTCACCACGGAAGGCGGCGCCTTCGGTGGTCTCGAAATCGTCGACGCCGAGAGTGAGCACCACAAGGTCGAGGCGGACGAAGTGTTCGTCTTCTGGGGCCTGTCGCCGAACCTGGGCCCGATCGCGGACTGGGGGCTGGACATCGACAAACGCCAGGTGAAGGTGGATACGGAGAAATTCCAGACCAGCGTCCCGGGGATTTTTGCCGTTGGCGACATCAACACCTACCCCGGGAAGAAAAAACTGATCCTCAGTGGATTCCACGAGGCCGCGCTGGCCGCTTTTGCGGTGCAGCAGCACCTGCATCCTGACCAGAAGGTCCGCCTGCAGTACACCACCACCAGCCCGCTCATGCACAAGCGGCTTGGCGTGAGCCAATAAGGAGTCTCACGAGCTACGGCATTCCGCCGGCGCTTCTTGGCCTGCGGCGAAACCGCATCGACTTCATCGCCTGCTCTTCCCTTCGGCTCCTTCGCTTCGCGGCTAGCCGGCTTTCGGTTCGAGGTGACTTGCAGTTTTCGGATTCTGACCTATGCTTAAAGTGTGACCCACGCACAGTCCCCCCCAAATTTCTGTGACCAGGGCTTCGGCCCTCGTGGGTCACACTTTTAACCCCCTGCCTGCCCGACCGGCCCGTCAACTCACAACAGGTAAGGTATCCCAGTCATTCACGTCGAGCGCCGCCCGGTAACCGTGCCAGGTGGCGTAGCCAAGCCAC
>CALKKN010000337.1 GCA_937995275.1 uncultured Lysobacterales bacterium
GGTGGATCCCTGGCGCATCCAGCGGCGGGTCGAAACCGGCTATTGCGATGTCATGTCCGAGAGCCTGGACGAGGCTCTCGACCTGCTGGCCAGGGCGAAAGACGAGGCCGCCGGCGGGCTGTCGGTCGGTCTGCTGGGCAACATCGCGGACGTCATGCCGGAACTCGAGCGGCGCGGTATCGTGCCGGACGTCATCACCGACCAGACCTCGGCCCATGATCTGCGATTCGGCTACATCCCCCGGGGTTACTCACTGGACGAGGCCGCGGCATTGCGCGAGGCGAACCCCGACAAGTACGACAACGAAGTCCTCGACTCGATGGTCTTGCACGTGCAGGCCATCCTGGACCTGAAGGACAAGGGCGCGGTCTGCTTCGACTACGGCAACAATCTGCGCGGCCAGGTCGCCGACCTCCGCGGGATGCAGGAAGCCTTCGACTATCCCGGCTTCGTGCCGGCTTACATCCGGCCGCTGTTCTGCAAGGGCGCCGGGCCCTTCCGCTGGGCCGCCCTGAGCGGCAACCCGGCGGACATCAGGGTGACCGACGACGCCCTGCTCGAACTGTTTCCGGCCAAGGAATCCCTGCGGCGCTGGATACACAAGGCCCGCGACAAAGTGCACTTCCAGGGTCTTCCCTCGCGGATTTGCTGGCTCGAGTACGGGGAACGCGCGGAGGCCGGCCTGAAATTCAACTGGCTGGTCCGGAATGGCAAGGTAGATGCGCCGCTGGTGATCGGCCGTGACCACCTCGACGCCGGTTCGGTCGCCTCCCCGAATCGCGAAACCGAGGCGATGAAGGACGGGTCGGACGCCATCGCGGACTGGCCGCTGCTGAACGCGCTGCTGAACACCGCCTGCGGCGCCAGCTGGGTATCGATCCACCACGGCGGCGGCACGGGCATCGGTTATTCACTGCATGCCGGCATGGTCTGTGTAGTCGATGGGACGGACATGGCGGACCGCCGCCTGCAGCGTGTGCTGACGGCAGATCCGGGCACGGGGGTCATGAGGCACGCAGACGCCGGGTATGAGCTGGCGATCGAGACCGCAGCGGAACGCGGCGTGGACCTGCCGATGATCAACGGCTGACGCGCATGCTCCGCATTCCAACGCTGTACAGCGACCTCGCCGCCAGTATGGACGCGCTCCGCGCCGGCCACGAGGCGCTGGACCGCAGCCGGGAGATCGTCATCCGTGCCCTGGAGGACGGGCAGGCGCATTACGGCATCAACACGGGATTTGGCGTACTGGCCACCCGGAGCATCGACAACTCCCGACTCGCCGAATTGCAGCAGAACATCCTGCTGAGCCATGCCTGCGGGGTCGGTGAGCCCGTGCCGGCCGAAATTACCCGCCTGATGCTCCAACTGAAGATCCATGCCCTGGGCCTGGGGCAGTCGGGTATCTCGCGCTCGACTTTTGAGCAACTCCTGGCCTTCGAACGACTGGGCCTGACGTCCTGGGTGCCCAGCCGGGGCAGTGTCGGCGCGTCCGGCGACCTCGCCCCGTTGGCCCACCTCTGCCTGCCGCTGATCGGACGCGGCGAGGTCTGGAACGAAACTGAAACCGGCAAAAAGGACGCCGCCGAAGCCATGCGCCTGCTCGGCATCGAGCCGGTCCGGCTGAAAGCCAAGGACGGCCTCGCGCTGATCAACGGTACGCAGTTGATGGCGGCTTACGGGGCATTCGTGCTCGAACGCGCCCTGGTGCTGCAGCGGGAAGCCGACATCCTGGCCGCCATGAGCCTGGAAGCGCTACAGGGCAGCGCAGCACCGTTCGACCCGCGCATTCACCGCATCCGCCCGCATCCGGGACAGGAGAATGTAGCCGCCAACATACGGAAACTGCTGGAAAAAAGCGAGATCATGGATTCCCACCGCGACTGCGGCAGGGTGCAGGACCCGTACTGCCTGCGCTGCGTTCCGCAGGTTCACGGAGCCAGCCGCGACGCCCTCGCCTACGCGACGGGTGTCGTCGAGATCGAGATCAACTCCGTGACGGACAACCCGTTGGTCTTCGACAACGGCGACATCATATCCGGGGGAAATTTCCATGGACAACCGCTGGCGCTGGCGCTCGACGTCGCGGCCATTGCCCTCGCCGAACTGGCCAGCATATCCGAGCGCCGCACCTACCTGCTGCTCGGCGGCCACGACGGATTGCCGGAACTGCTGATGAAGGATACCGGCATCAATTCCGGCTTCATGATCCCACAGTACACCGCGGCGGCTCTGGTCTCCGAGAACAAGGTCCTGTGCCACCCGGCCAGCGTGGACTCCATTCCCACCAGCCTCGGCCAGGAGGATCACGTCAGCATGGGTTCGATCAGCGCGCTCAAGCTGTTCTCGGTGCTGCGCAACGTCGAGCGCGTGTTGGCAGTGGAGTTCCTGACCGCCGCCCAGGCGCTGGACTTCCGCGCGCCGCTCAAGCCGGGGCAAGGCGTGTGGCTGGCCCACCAATTCCTGCGCGGTCAGATAAGCCACGCGGACCAGGACTACGAGGTGCGCAACGACCTCGATACCTGCGCGGACATCCTGCGCCGCGGCGAACTCGCAAGCCAGGTCGAGGCCCAGATCGGCCCGCTCGCCTGATGCCGGTTCTGCGCAACATCTCGCAACTCGCCACCTGCCCGCCGGGCAACCCGCAACACGATGCGGGCCTGATCGAGCACGCTGCGCTGGCTTGGCGCGACGGTATCGTCCGCTGGGCCGGACGCTACTGCGACCTGCCGGCGGAGTTCGGCTCTGAACCGGTCGTCGATTGCGAGGGTCGGCTGGTTATCCCCGGCCTGGTGGATTGCCATACCCACCTCTGTTTCGCCGGCTGGCGCGGCGACGAATTCGAAGCCAGGCTGCAGGGCGTCACCTACCAGGAGATTGCCGCGGCCGGGGGCGGCATCACCCGCACAGTGGCGGCCACGCGCGGGGCGACCGCCGGCGAGCTGCAGCGCACGGCGAGCGCAGCGCTCGACGCCATGTTGCGGCTGGGTGTCACCACGGTCGAATGCAAGTCGGGCTATG
>CALKKN010000338.1 GCA_937995275.1 uncultured Lysobacterales bacterium
AGGCGTCCGGCTGACGATCAGTTCGGCTTTCTGCCGGAGCCCGTCCAGCGTCGCGCGGTTCTCATCGAGGAGCTTTTGCTGTTCGGCCAGGCGACGGCCGTTGGCCTCGATTTCGCCGTCGAGCCGCTTCAGCAGCCGCTCGGCTTCGAGTTTTCGTCGGACGATGCCTCGCGCCAGTTCCTCCTTGCCGGACTCGAAGCAAAGGTCGAGTTGCTGGCCGAACTCGCCGGCCGAGGCCAGCATCTCGGCCCGGCGGGCGCCGAGGGCCTCCTGTTCCTGCGTGCAGAGCGCGATATGCTGCTCGCTGGCCGCCAGTTCGTCCTCCATGTCGCGAATGGCCTGTCTGAGCAGTTGCTCGGGCTCTTCGATGTGGTCGAGAACGGCGTTGAAGTCCGCCTTGAAAAGCCTCGAGACGCGGTTGATCAATGCCATGGTGTTGCCTCCCTGTGTGTGAAACCTGCCACCATGGTAGGAAGCCGCACCGCGCGGAATAAGACACGCCGACGTAAAACCTGCCTGCCTGGATTTACAAAAAAGTTACATGGCCGGGGCACCCTGCCGGCGCGCCAACTGGTACGCTGAAGCCAGATGACGAAGGGCTACCGCATACTGGTGATCGAGGACGAGCAGGCCATCCGCGAGGGCCTGTCGGACGTGCTCATCTATCACGGCTACGCGGTCGACAGCGCCGCCACGGGCGCGGAGGGTCTCAACAAGGCGCTGAGCGGGCGGTTTGACCTGATCCTGCTCGACATCATGCTGCCGGGCATCGACGGTTACGAGATCTGCAACCGGATCCGCGCCGAGGACCGGCGCCAGCCGATCATCATGCTGACGGCCAGGGGCGCCGACGAGGACGTCATCCGGGGCCTGAAGCTGGGCGCCGACGACTATGTCGCCAAGCCCTTTTCGATCCAGCAGCTCGTGCTGCGCATCCAGGCCGTGCTGCGGCGCTCGCAGGCGGGCATGGAACAGGCGCGCACGATTTCCCTTCCCAACGTCGAAATCGATACCGAAAACCTGTCGGGTGTTGGCAAAAACGGCGACATTGTTTTCACGCGCCGCGAGATCGAGGTGCTGGCCTATCTTGCCGAGAACAGCGACCGGCCGGTGCCGCGCGAGGAGTTGCTGGCGAAAGTGTGGGGCTACGCCCGTAATCTCGACATCGAAACCCGCACCGTCGACATCCATATCGCCAAGATTCGGCGCAAGATCGAGCCGGAACCGAAAGAGCCGCGCAACCTCGTCACCGTGCGCGGCGCCGGCTACCGCCTGCTGACCGAGGGCTGAGCGATGGCGGTCAGGCCCTCCGGCAAGAACCAGGACAGGCGCCGGCTGCAGGTTTCGCTGGCCGTGCTGTTCGTCGCCCTGGCGGTGCCGACCGCTGCCGTGATCTGGCAGGCTTACAGCAGGCTCGAGTGGGAGTCGTTTCATCAGTATCGCACCCAGGCCGAGGAACTCACCCGGCGGATCGACCGCGGCCTGGCGGAGCGCATCGCCGAGGCCGGGTCGAGACGATTTGCCGATTACGCCTTCGTCAATGTCGGCGGCGATCCTGCGGCCGGCGTACTGCAACGATCGACGCTGGCCGCCTTTCCGGTGGAACAGCAGTTGCCGGGCCTGATCGGATACTTCCAGGTCGATGCGGACGGGAGTTTCTCGACGCCGCTGTTGCCGGCCGCCGGCACCGACCCGGCGAGCGTCGGGATCGGCGCCGAGGAGTACCGGGCCCGGCTCGCGTTGACGGAGGAGATCCGGAAGGTTCTGGCCGACAACCGCCTGGTCGGGGCACGAACGCCCGGTCCGGCGCCCCTCGGCGAGGTCCCCGAACCCGAGGAGTCGCTGCAGGAATCCGCCGCGTCATTGGCCTCTTTCGACGCGGATGAAGGGGCCGAGAAGCGCGCAAAGTCCGAAGGCCTCGCCCGGCGGCAGGTCAAAGAGAGCTACGGCCAGCAGGCTTTCGACGAGCTCAGCGAGCCGGTGCGGCGCGACCAGCCGGTCCCGGCCGGGAGCGACACGGCACTTTCGCCGGAAGCGAAGGCCGATGCGCGGACCAACGCGTACGGCAAGGTCCAGGACCTGCAGCTGGACGACGCGCTGATCCGAAAATCCGAAGTCGCCGAGGAGGCAGAAAGTACGGGAGACGGAAAACGGACAGGGGCAGCGGTGGAATTCGCCGGCGCGGACCGGTCACGGCGGCTCGAACAGGCCGCCCTGCCCGTGAGCGCGCCGCCCGCCGCCGGGGCGAGCGGCCCGGCCGATATCGGCGACCTGCGCATCACGACCTTCGAAAGCGAGGTCGATCCGTTCGAATTCAGTCTGCTCGATAGCGGTCACTTCGTGCTGTTCCGGAAAGTCTGGCGCGACGGCGAACGCTTCATCCAGGGCATCCTGATCGAGCAGCGCGCGTTTCTCGGCGAAGTCGTCGAATCGGCCTTCCGGTCAACCGCGCTGTCCGCGATGTCCGACTTGGCCCTGGCCTACCGGGACGACGTGATCGAACTGGTCCCCGGCAGTGAAGGGGAACGATATCCCGATGCTTCCGGCATGCGCGGCGCCCTGTTGTACCGCGACCGCCTGTCCGCGCCGCTGGATGCGCTGGAACTGATCTACTCGATCAGTCGCTTGCCGCCCGGCCCGGGCGCAGCCGTCCTGGGCTGGACGACCCTGCTGCTCGGGGCCGTGTTCATCGGCGGTTTCCTGGCACTGTACCGGCTGGGGATGGGTCAGATCCGCCTGGCCCGCCAGCAGCAGGATTTTGTTTCGGCCGTCAGCCATGAGCTGAAAACGCCGCTGACGTCGATTCGCATGTACGGCGAGATGCTGAAGGAGGGCTGGGCGGACGAGGCCAGGCGGAAGCAGTATTACGAGTACATCCACGACGAGTCGGAACGCCTTGGGCGGCTGATCGACAATGTATTGCGGCTCTCCAGCATCACGCGTAACGGTCCCAGCATCGATCTGCATTCGCTCACCGCTGGCGAACTGATCGACAAGGTGCGATCACGGATTTCCAGCCAGGTCGAGCGCGCCGGGTTCGAAATCACGTTTAGCGTCGACGAGGATGCACGCCGGGCCGAGGTCCTGATCGACGAAGATTGTTTCCTGCAGATCGTCATCAACCTTGTCGACAACGCGATCAAGTTTTCGAAAAAGGCTGACGCCCACAGGATCGATATCACCGCGATGCCCGAAAGCAACCGGCGGGTGCGGTTTGCGGTCCGCGATTACGGGCCGGGCGTGCCCCGCGAGCAGATGAAGAAAATATTCGGGCTGTTCTATCGAACGGAATCGGAATTGACGCGGGAATCCGTCGGCACCGGCATCGGCCTGGCCATCGTTCACCAACTGACTACCGCCATGTCCGGCAAGGTCGATGTCGTGAACCGCGACCCCGGCGCGGAATTTCGGCTCTCCTTTCCCGCCCGTTCCGGATAAAATGAACCCGAACGCCCGCCGCGCCACTCAGGTCAGGTGAAAGCCCTGGGCCTGCTCCAGCGCCAGCAGGTACTCCTTGCGCCAGAGCCCACCCCGGTAGCCTGTCAGTTCGCCGTCGGAGGCGACCACGCGGTGGCAGGGGGTGACGATGGCGATGCGATTGTCGCCGATGGCGCCGCCGACCGCGCGGACCGCGTCCGGGTGACCGATGACCGCGGCAATGTCCGCGTAGCTCCGCATGACGCCGTAGGGGATCTGGCGCAGGGCGTCCCAGGCCGCTTCCTGGAAGGCCGTGCCGGGCGCCTGGAGGGGCAGCGAGAACTGGCGCAGACTCCCCTCGAAGTAGCCGTCCAGCTGTCTCCTGACCTGCTGCATCTGCGGATGCTCGCCGGGCAGGAAGACGCGCCCCATCTGCTGCCGCAGCGAGGACAACCGAGCATCGAGCAGGCCCTGCTCGGCGAACTCCAGCAGGCAGAGGCCGCTGTCCTGCACGCCCATGATCATCGAGCCCAGCGGCGTGGCGACCCGGTCGAGCCAGATCGAGGATTCCCGGTCGACGGCCGACGGCGGACCGCCGAACACCTGCGTGAAGGCTTCCCGAAAGCTGGATTCGGATTCGAATCCCCGGGCCGTGACGGCCTCGTTGACGGGCATGCCCTGCTGGATTTGCCGCAGCGCGAGCCCCAAACGCCGCAGGCGGGCGTAGGCATGGAAGGTGAACCCGTAATTGGCCATGAACCAGCGGCGCACCGCGGCAGCGTCGAGCCCCATTGTTTCCAGGTCCTGATCGTGCCAGCGCCGCGCCGGGTCCGCTTCGACGTCGCCCAGCAGCAACTCCAGCCAGTCCGGATCGGCGAACCCGGACTGCAGCGGTTTGCAGTGCTTGCAGGGCCTGAAGCCTGCGGCCAGGGCGTCGCGGGCGCTGTCGAATTGCCGTTGCCCGTCGGCCTGCCGGGAAGCCTCGTCGCATCCGGGCTGACAGAAAATACCGCTGCGGGTGTTGGCGATCAGGTCCAAATCGGTGTTCGATCCCGGTGACTACCCCTGATTGTACATGCGATCGAATCTTCCGAAGCGTCTCGACGCACTGTAGGAGCGACGCGCGACGGCATTCAGCAGGGGCTTCATTCGGCTGCGCTTTAGCCGCGAATGGGGTTGGTCGCACGGGCGGCACCGGGAGCCTATCCTCAGGGAACGCTCGAGCCCTCCCTGGGCGCTTGTCGAGCGCAGGCAACGAGGCAGGTGCGGTTTCGCCGAAGGCGAAGAAGCGCCTGCGGAGTGCCGTTGCGCGTGTTCCCGACAGCACCCGGTTCGAAGCGACCAACCCCCAATCGCGGCTAAAGCCGCTCCCACAGAGTCGCTCCTACAGCTCGACGACGATCCTGCCCAACGACTGGCCCTCGAGCATGCCGCCGAAGATGTCGTTCAGGTCGTCCAGGCCGACTACCCGGTTGCGGATCGCTTCGAGGTTGCGCGGTTTCCATTCGGCGGCCAACTTCGACCAGATCTTTTCGCGGATCGGGTAGGGGCATTGCGGTGAATCGATACCGAGCAGGCTGACGCCGCGGATGATGAAGGGCATCACGGTGGTCTGCAATGCGATACCGCCGGCCAGCCCGCAGGCGGCGATGTTGCCCCAGGGTTTGATGGCGGCGCAGATTCCGCTGAGCATGGCGCCGCCGACGCTGTCGATACAGCCGGCCCAGCGCGCGCTCTCCAGCGGCCGCTTCCCCCATTCGAGTTCGTGGCGGGAGATGCATTCGCCGGCGCCCAGGGCGGCCAGCCAGCCGAAGTGCTCTTCCTTGCCGGTAATGGCGTGGACCTCGTAGCCCGCATTAGCGAGGATATCGATGGCGATGGAGCCGACGCCGCCGGTGGCGCCGGTGACGACGATGGGCCCCTGGTCCGGCCGCTGGCCATTCTGTTCCATCCGGAACAATGACAACGCAGCGGTAAACCCGGCCGTCCCGATCGTCATGGCTTCCAGCGCGCTCAGCCCGGGCGGCAGGGGACTGACCCAGGCGCTGTCCAGGCGCAGGTACTCGGCGTAGCCGCCATCGCGGGTCTCAGACAGGCCGGCGCCCGTCACCAGCACCTCGTCGCCGGGCGCCAATCGTTCCGATTCGGACGAAATGACCGTTCCGGCGACGTCGATGCCGCCGACCATCGGGTAGGAGCGCATGATCTTGCCCTTGCCGGTGCCGGCCAGCGCGTCCTTGTAGTTGATGCCCGAACAGGCGACCCGGATGGTGACGTCGCCCGGGCTCAGGTCGTCGAGACCGACGGTTTCCACCACGCCGCGGTAGCCATCGTCGTCGTTGCGCACCCGGTAGGCGCGGAATGTATCAGGGACGGATTGTTGCATGGGTCTGTTCCTCCTTGCGGTCCTCGCCGGCCGCCTCAGACGGCTCGCAGGTACCAATCGAAATCCTTGGTGGGGATCTCAGCATTGTAGTTGCCCTCCTCCTCGCGGCGGCAGCGCGAGAAGAGGTCGCGGTATTTCTCGCCGATGTAGCGCGGCAGCAGGGCGCCCTGGTCAAATGCGTCCAGCGCCAGCGGCCAGCGGATGGGCACGGTCACTTCGTAGCCGATCTCCGCGCGTTCCGGCGTCATGGGGCCGGGATCGACCTGTTCACTCAGGCCGTGGTGAATGCCGGCCAGCACGGCGGCCACCACGAGGTAGGGATTGGCGTCGGCGCCGGCCACGCGGTGTTCGACGCGGGTATTGGCCGCCGACGCCACCGGGATCCGCATCGCCACACCGCGGTGGTTGGGGCCCCAGGTCGGGCTCGCCGGCACGAAATTGCCGGGCGCATGGCGGCGGTAGGAGTTGGCGTTGGGCGCGAAGATCGCCATGCTCTCGGCCATCAGGGCGCCGAGGCCTCCGATCGCGTGCCGCAGCCGCTCGGAAAAGGTCCCATCGCGGCTCTCGCCGGCGAAAATGTTGACGCCGTCGGCATCCAGCAGGCTGATGTGGACGTGCAGTCCGCAGCCGGCCGACTCGGCGAAGGGTTTGGCCATGAACGTGGCCCCCAGTCCGTTTTTGCCGGCGGCCGCCTTGATGGCGCGTTTGAGCAGGACCGCGTGGTCGCAGGCCAGTACCGGGTCGTCCACGTGGTGGAGGTTGACTTCGAATTGGCCCGGCGCGAATTCCGAGACGGCGGCCCCGGCCGGGATATTCTGGGCGATGCAGATCGCGTCCAGGTCGGCCAGGAAGTCGTCCACTTCGTAGAGGTCCTCCATCATCGCGTACTGCAGACCCGGCTGGGGCAGTTCAGAGCCCGGAATGCGGGGCATCTTCGGCTGGAAGCGGCCAGTGACGTGCTCCACCAGGTAAAACTCGAGTTCGGTGGCCAGCACCGGCTTCAGGCCCATGTCAGTGAGCGGCTGCAGGGCCCGCCGCAGCACGTTGCGCGGATCGCGCGGATAGGGGGTGCCGTCGGTATTCATCATCTCGACCAGCACCTGGGCGGTCGGGGCGGCGACCCAGGGCACGGGCCCCAGGCTCCCCGGCACGGCCAGGCCCTTGCCGTCGGGGTCGCCGTCGTTGACGCCGTACGGTATCGAATCGAAGGTGCAGCCGCGGCTGTCGAGGATCGTTGTCGAGGCGCACAGGTTCATTCCATTTCCGAACAGCTTGTGGAAGTCTTCCCGCTCGGCCCGCTTGCCCCGCAGGATGCCGTTCATGTCGGCGATCAACGCTTCGAGGTACCGCGTTTCCGGATGGTCCTTCAGGTAGGCTTCGAGTTCTTCGTTGAGATTGCTGGCTGCCATGCTCTGCCTCGTGTGGATGTTCCTTCTTCGGGTCAGCCGAGCCGGGCATCGCGCCATGCGATTGCCGCCCTCGCGCCTTCCTTCCTGAGTATTTCGTTGAATTGGCGGGACTCGTCCGTCTCCGTGGTCTCTATCGTAATATCGATCTGCAATGCGTGTTCCAGAGCCTCGCGCATGGACGGTATTTCGCAGGCACGGTTCAGGGCCTGCTTGGTCAGGCGCACGGCGAGCGGGTCGTTGCGGGCGATTTCCCGGGCCAGCGCGGCGGTCTCCTCCTCCGGCGTCCGGCCGGATAGGGCCTCGGGCTCCAGGCCAGCGGGCCTTCGCGTTCGCAGCGGAGGGTCTGCAAGTCCACCGGTTTTACTTCGAAGTGTCCAGCCGGAACCAGGCCGACTTGCCCTGCGTGTAGCTCTTCAGGCTGTCCAGGCACTTGTCCCGGGCATGGCCCGACTGCTTGTAGCCGCCGAAGGGCTGGGTCATGTCGCCGTCTTCGTAGCTGTTCACCCACACAACGCCGGCCTCGATGTTCTTGACCAGCCGCATGGCCTTGTTGAGGTCCTTCGTCCAGATCCCGGCCGCCAGGCCGTAGATCGTGTCGTTGGCGATGGCGATGGCTTCGTCCGGGCCGTCGAAAGGGATCACGCTCGCCACCGGCCCGAAGATCTCCTGGCGGGCGATGCTCATGTCGTTGCGCACGTCGCCGAACAGGGTCGGGTTCACGTAGGCGCCCTTCTCCAGGCCGGCCGGCGCATCGCCGCCGAAGTGCAGTGTGGCGCCCTCGCGTTTGCCCCCCTCGATCATGCGCAGGACGCGTTGCTGCGCGTCGCGGTCCACCAGCGGCCCCATGTTGGTGCTCGGATTCAGGGGGTCGCCGGGGACATAGGCGTCCTGCCCGTCACCGACGAATCGCTCGATGAATTCATCGTAGATAGGCCGCTCGACCAACAGCCTCGAGCCGGCGCTGCAGACCTCGCCCATGTTGGCGAACACGCCGTTGTAGGCCGCGTCGACCGCCCGCTTAAGGTCCGGCAGGTCGGCCATGAAGATCTGCGGGCTCTTGCCCCCGCACTCCAGCGCGACCCGCTTCATGTTGGAGCGGCCGGCATACTGCAAGATCAGCTTGCCGACTTCGGTCGAACCGGTGAAGCTGATCTTGGCGACGTCGTTGTGCAACGCCAGCGCCTTGCCCGCGATCTCGCCGGTGCCGTTGACCACGTTGAACACGCCCGGCGGGCCGCCGGCGCGCACGAACAGCTCGGCCAGCCGCAGCGCGCTGAGGGGGGACTGTTCGGCCGGCTTCAGGACCACCGTGTTGCCGGCGGCCAGGGCCGGGGCGATCTTCCAGGTCGCCATCAGCAGCGGGTAGTTCCACGGCGAGATGCAGCCGACCACGCCCAGCGGTTCCCGGATGACCAGGTGCAGCGCATCGTTGTCGGTGTTGGTGACCGACCCCTCTATCTTGTCGATGCCTTCAGCCATGAAGCGGATGGTGTCGATAACGGCCGGCAGGTCCTCGGCGACCACGTCGCCGATGGGCTTGCCCATGTCCAGCGTCTCCAGCACGGCCAGTTCCTCGGCCCGCTCATCGATCAGGTCGGCGAAGCGGTACAGGATGTCCATGCGCTCCCGGGGCGCGATGCGCGACCAGCAGCCTGACCGGTACGCGGCCAGCGCCGTGGCGACAGCGCGGTCGATGTCTTCGGCCCGGCCCTTGGCGACCTTGGTCAGCGTTTCGCCGGTCGCCGGGTTGACGGTCTGGAAGCGCCCGCCTTCCGCCGCATCGCGGAATTCGCCGTCGATGAACAGGCGCGTTTCGAGGCGGGAGACGGCGTAGGTCGCGACCGACTGCCACCGCGGGTAGTCGTGGGTTTCGATCTTGGCGAGGCTCATGGTTTCACCGGCTCCTGCATGGCATGCGCTGAGCTCAAGATACCACCATCGCGCCCGGGCGGCTGCCCACGACCAGCGCGTCCACGGCGACGCAGCCCCCCGGGTGTACGATGACCGGGTTGATGTCGATTTCGTCGATGACGTCGCCCAGCGCCGCGGCCATCAGCGAAAAGCGCTCGGCGGCTTCGCAGAAGGCGTCGACGTCGACCGGCGGGCGGTCGCGCAGGCCGTCCAGCAGCGAGCGCAGCTGCAAACTGTCCACCAGCCGCCTCGCCGTCGCCCGGTCGAAGGGCGGCAACGCGTAGGCGACGTCACGGATGGCCTCGACATTGATGCCGCCGAAGCCAAGCATCACCAGCGGGCCGAACTGCTCGTCGCGCACCAGGCCGAGTACCATCTCCACGCCCGTGATGGCGACCATCGGGGCCGCCATGACGCGGGGTCCCAGGCGGCCGGCGAGGTCAGCATACGCCTCGTCGAGTTCCCCGGGGGTGGCGATATCCAGGCGGACGCCGCCGCAATCGGTCTTATGCAGGATACCCTTTTCCGCCGTTTTCAGAACCAGCGGGAAGCCAAGTTCCCCGGCCGCCTGTCGCACTGAGGCGGGGTTGTCCGCCAGCCGGGCCGGGTTCATCGGAAAACCAAAGTCCCTCAGCATCCGGCTGGAATCGTATTCCTCCAGGGTGTCGCCACGGGCGAGTCGGGCGCGCCACCGGGACACGGCCTCGGGGTCCGCGGACCCGGGCCTGACCGTAGGACGGTCGCGGAAATCGCGGTGAGCCAGCAGGCAGCGGACGCCCGCGAGGAACGGGCGCAGGCCGTCGATGACCGGGAATCCGGCGCGCGTCCACTCCACCGCCTCCGGATCGGTGCCGCTGCCCTGACGGTTCGAGACCAGGAACACGGGCTTGCCGGACGCGGCGTGACCCGCCGTCAGGTACTCGAAGTAGTGATGGTAGAGGGCGCCGTGTGGCGCGCGATCCTGCACGACCGCCCCCAGTGCGGCCTGGGGGTCGCTCATCAGCGCGGCCAGGCAGTCGCACATGATTTTGTCCGCGCCGGGGCCGCCGGCGCCCCAGGCGTCCAGTGGGTTGACCGGCGGCAGCCCCGGATCGAGCAGTTCCTCCAGCCTTTCGGTCGTGGCCGGCCCGATGTCCGCCAGCGGGGCGTTCGTGTCCGCCGCCAGGTCGATCAGCAATTGGCGCTCGCCGCCCGAATCGTGAATGGCGACCAGCCCGCCGGCCGCCACCGGATGCGGCTGGGCGAACATCATCATCGTGGTGGCCAGCTCGTCCATGTCCTGCACCCGCTGCACGCCGTAGCGGTCGAACAGGGCCTGATAGGCATCGTCCCGGCCGGCTATGGCCCCCGAATGCGACACCGCCAGCCGCGCCGCCAGTTCGGTCCTGCCCACCTTCAGAACGACCACCGGTATGCCTTTTTCGTTGGCTTTTTCGAACGCGGCGATCAGACCCGCCGGATTGCGCGCGGTTTCCATGAACAGTCCGATGACGCGGGTTTCGGGGCGGTTCAGGGCCCAGTCCATGTACTCGTCCATGGTGACGGCGACTTCCTGGCCGGTTGAAACCGCGAGGTTGAAGTCGATGCGTTCCTCGCAGTCGATGATTCCGGACATGCCGGCCCCGGAATGACTGATCAGCGTGACGTTGCCGGTGCGGGCATGGCTGTCGCGGGTATCGAACCCGCAAACCCAGATGCCGTCCGCGAAGTTGTAGAAGCCCATGCCGTTGGCGCCGCAGACGACCAGTCCGGATGCCGCGATTTTCCGGGCAACCCGGTCGCGCAGCAGGGGCGGGGGGTCGTTCTGCGGCATCAGGCCGGTGAAGATCGTGGCGGCCCGGGCGCCATGCGCGATCGCTGCGTCAAGGCCTGCCTCCACGTTGGCGTCGCCCAGCGCCAGCACGACGTGCTCGACGGTTTGGGGCAGGTCCTCCAGCCGGGGAAAGCACGGCACGCCGCAGACACCCCGGTAACGCGGATTCAGCGCGTAGAGGCTGCCCTCGTAGCCGCCGGCAAGCAGATTCCGCATGGTTTGTCGACCGACCGATCCGGGCCGTTCGCTGGCGCCGACGACGGCGATCGATTCAGGCTGTAGGAGCGGCTTTAGCCGCGATTGTTGATTTTCATTCATGCCATCCCGCGAAAGGAATCGCGGCTAAAGCCGCTCCCACAAAAGCCGCTCCTGCAGCCGCTCCGACAGGGTACGGCCCCGCGCACCCGGTCAGAAATCCGCCGGGGGCGTCTGCCGCCGGCGCGGCGGATCCCAGAACACGTCCTTGACCACGCGGGCCGGCGCCATGACGCGGTTCCATTTCAGTTCCCGCCGGTAGTAGATTTCCACCAGCAGTTCCTCGCCCGGCTCACCGTGCGGCATTTCGAGGGAGGCGAGGGCGATGCTGGCCTTGGCCGATGGCGACCACATGGCCGAGGTCACGGTGCCGGCGTACTTTTCGTCTTTCGTGAAGACAAAG
Source organism: uncultured Lysobacterales bacterium (assembly GCA_937995275.1). Lineage (GTDB taxonomy): Bacteria > Pseudomonadota > Gammaproteobacteria > Xanthomonadales > SZUA-36 > CALKKN01. Next base: position 11,595 of record CALKKN010000338.1, read on the forward strand.
GAGTCGCGCGCCGGCTTGTTGCCGTCGATGTCCAGCTTGACGAGGCGGTACCGGGAGCCCTTTTCTTTCTCCTCCAGCAGCGCCGCGCGGCCGTTGAAAACCCCCTTGTCGAAGTGAACCAGCCAGGCCAGCCCCAGCTCGAAGGGTGAGCGGGTATGGCCGGCGCGCACGGCCTCCATCGCCGGCAGGAAATCCTGTCCCGCCAGGATGAAACCGGCTTCGATGCGCAGCATGTCGAGGGCGTCGCTGCCCATGGCACGGATGCCGCGCACTTCGCCGGCGTCGAACAGGCGGTCCCAGAGCGCCTCGGCGTGTTCCGGGTCGATCCACAGCTCGTAGCCCAGGTCGCCGGTGTAGCCGTTTCTCGAGACCATCAGACGCGTGCCCTCAAAGTCGAACCAGGCCATGCCGAAGGGAGTGAGCTGCTCGATGCCGCCGAGGCCCATGTCCTTCAGCACGGCGCAGCTGGTGGGGCCCTGCAGCGCCAGTGAGGCCACGTCGTGCGTTTCCTCCGTGACCGTCACATCGAAGCCCAGCCGGTTGGTCAGGAACCAGTCGATCTGGTGCTCCTGGGAGCAGATGCGGTACACGCCTTCTTCGAGATGGAAGATCGTGCCGTCGTCGATCACCTGGCCGTTGTCGTCGCACCAGACGCTGTAACCCACCCGCCCGGGTTTGATCTTGCTGACGTCGCGGGTCATCAGGCGCTGCATGTAGGGCAGGGCGTCGGGCCCGCTGATGCGGTGTTTCACCATCGGCGTCAGGTCGAAAACGCCGCAGGTATTGCGGCCGGCGAAGTACTCCATTTCCGCGCACCAGTAAGCGGGCACCGACAGGTAGTCGCTCCAGCGGCTCCATACCCGCATCTGGTTATGCGCGTTCTGGCGGGCGTGGAAGGGGCTGGGGAATACGGCGTCGGTGAAATGGTCGCGCCGGTTCGAGTCGGGTCGGTTGAATGCCATCGCTCGGTCCTCGCTAGTTCGCCAGCACGGCTCGCGCCGCGTTCCGCCCGGCGCTGCCCATGACCCCGCCGCCGGGATGAGTGCCGGCGCCGCACAGGAACAGCCCCTCCACCGGCATCCGGTACTGCGCCGCCTTCGGTACCGGGCGCAGCATCAGGAACTGGTCGAGCGACAGTTCGCCGTGGTGCCAGTGGCCGCCCGCGCTGCGGAATTCGCGCTCGATGTCTTCCGGCGTGAGGAGTTCAGCGGCGAGGGTCTGCTCGCGGATAGCCGGCGCGTAGCGGGCGAGCAGCCCCATCACGACTTCGGTGAAGGCCGTCTTGCCCTCCGGCCAGCCCTGCTTCAGATTGCGCGGCGCGTACTGCACGACTGCCGACAGCACGTGCTTGCCCGCGGGCGCCAGCCCGGGATCGCGCACGGTCGGAATGATGATCTCCGCGACCGGCTGAGCGGAATACTCGCCGTACTTGCTGTGGTTGAAGGCGCGTTCGACGTATTCCATCGTGGGCGCGATCACCATGCGGTCCCCGGCCTGTTCGGCGGACACGCCGCGAAACTCCGGCAGCCCGTCCAGCGCCAGGTGCAGCTTGGCCGCATTGCCCCGGGCCCGGAAATTGACGATGCGCTGAGCGAACCCGGCCTCGACGTGTCGGGCGCCCAGCAGGTCCAGGATGGTCGTTTTCGGATCAGCGTTGGACACCACGGTCGCGGCCGCGAGTTCCTCGCCACCGGCGAGTCGCACGCCCCCGACCCGGTCGCCGTCCGTCAGGATCCGTTCGACGGCGGCGCCGGTGCGGATTTCGGCGCCGGCCTGGCGCGCCGCGGCGGCCAGGGCCTCGGCAACCGAGCCGAGGCCCCCGATCGGCAGAGCGACAGCTCCTGTTCCGTGACCGCCGGTGCCGCTCATGCGGTGCAGCGCCGTGAATACGCTGTTGTTGGAGCGCGGGCCGGAATTGGCGCCGAGCACCGCGTCCAGGCTGAGGGCACCCTTGAGGAGCGGATTCTCAAAATTCTCCTGCAGCACGTCGTAGATGTTGATGCCGGCGATTCGCAGGAACTCGCGCATGTCGTCGCGGCCCAGCATGCGGATTTTCAGCGCCAGCTTGCCCAGCGCGACCAGGTCGCCGCGCTCCTGCCGTATGCGCGGCGGCACCTGGTTGTGCAGGCCGCCGATGACTGCCGCGAACTTCGACATGAAACGCCGGTATTCGCGCCAGGCGGCCCGGTCTTCGTCGCCCAGGCCCGCGCCGTCCAGGTTGTCGCTGCCGATGACCAGGTTCTGGCCGTCCTCGGCGAGTGCGATGGTCCTGAGGCCATCGCTGGCCATCTCGAGGCCGTGGGACTGCAGGCCCAGTTCCCGGCTTATTTCCGCGTCCAGCAGGTACAGCAGGTGGGCGCAGGAAGCCCTGAAGCCGGGCGCGAACTCGCGCGTGGCCGCCAGTCCGCCAACCTGTTCGCCGGCTTCCAGGACGGTGACCTTGCGGCCTGCCTTCGCCAGGTAAGCCGCGCACACCAGCCCGTTGTGGCCGCCGCCAACGACGATTACTGAATTGTCGCTAATCATCGAGCCAGCCCTCCGGTACCGTGTTGGGTTTGCGGAGGTCCGCAAGGATCTCGCGCGCCGCGTTGGCGCCCGGGGCCGACATCACGCCGCCGCCGGGGTGCGTCGAGGAGCCGCACATCCATAAGCCCCTCACCGGCCCGCGATACTGGTGGTAACCCGGGATGGGCCGGTTGAACAGCAACTGGTCCATGGTCAGTTCGCCCTGGAAAATATTACCCTCCGTCAGCCCGACCTCGTCTTCCAGTTCGCGCGGCGTGCGGATCTCCGCGTGCAGGATCAGGTCCTTGAAGCCGGGCGCGTACTCGTCGATCTGGTTGATCACCGTCTGGCCGAAGGCCTGCACCTGCTCGTCGGTCCAGTCCTGCCCGTTCACCTTGGGCGGGACGTACTGCACGAACACGGACATGAAGTGCTTGCCCGGCGGCGTCATGGTCGGGTCGGTCAGCGACGGGATCAGCATGTCGATGTACGGGTCCTGCGACCAGATGCCGTTCTTCCAGTCGTCGTAGGCGCGCTCCAGGCGCTCGATTGAGTCGATCAGGTGCATGTCGGCATGCATCAGTTCCGGGTTGCCGCGCAGCGCCGGGAAATCCGGCAGGCCGTCCAGCGCGATGTTGAGCTTGCCGGACGAACCCCGGATCTTGAAGTTGCGGACCTTCTTCAGGAAGGCCGCATCGAGGTCCTTCTCGTCCATGCATTCGAGGAAGGTGCGCGGAAAGGTCATGTTCGAGACCACGACGTCGGCCAGGTACTCGTCCCCGTTCTCCAGCGCGACGCCCGTCACCCGGCCGTTCTTCACTACGATGCGGTGCACCGGCGAACCCGCCACGGTCTCGCCGCCGTGATCGGTGAAGCAGTCGTGCATCGCGCCCGCGATGGCACCCATGCCGCCGCGGGCGAAGCCCCAGGCGCCGGCGTTGCCGTCCACATCGCCCATCGCGTGGTGCAGCAGGACGTAAGCCGTGCCGGGCGACATCACGCCCAGCGCCGAACCGATGATGCCGCTGCCGGCGTGCGCCGCTTTGAGCAGCGGGCTTTCGAAATACTCGTCGAGGAAGTCGGAGATGCTCATCGTGTAGAAGCGCATCGTGTCGTAGATCACGTCCTCACCGAGCTTCATCGTCTCCTTGTAAAGGTGCAACATCTCGAACAGGTCGCGCGGTTTGAACGAGGTCGGGTCGGGTGCGGTGCGCAACAGGAACTTACGGATGAAGCGGCACTGGCGCATGATGTCGCGCCCGTAGCGGACTTCGGCGTCGGCGTCGCGCGGGCTGTGTCGCGCGACTTCCCGGCGCGTCACGTCGGGGTCGACGTAGTTGCCGATGATGTCGCCGGTCTGGCTGATCGTCACGCTGCCGCCGTACGGCACCACCTGCAGGCCGTATTTGGCCAGGTTCAGGCTGCGGTAGACTTCCGGGCGCAACAGGCTGCACACGTAGGAGCAGTTCGAGTACTTCCAGTCCTTGTACATCGGCAGGCTGACCGTGGCGCCCCCGATCCACTCGTTCTTTTCGACCATGAGGACCTTGAGGCCCGCCTTGGCGAGGTAGGCGGCGTTGGTCAGGCCGTTGTGGCCCGCGCCGATGACGATCGCGTCGTACTTCCTGCTCACCGTTGATGTCCCTCGTCGTTGTAGTGCTCAGGCGGAGGCAGCATGCTCCGCGGGCCCACGATAGTCCAGTTTTTCAATCGTGGTGTCGACCGCATGCTCGAAGGCGGTCAGTGTCTGCGCCAGGCTGTCGTCCTGCGCATGCGCCTCGCAGATGAACCACGGCTCGCGCGAATCGGGCTCGCACAAAATGCCGAGTTCGTGAAGTTCGGGCGCCATGGCATCGTAAAACGTGTAGTCGGAGTCCAGCCAGTCCCGGTAGGTCTGCGGCGGGGTGTCCTTGAAGAACAGGCCGCCCATGGCCGGATGGCCGACGAAGGAGTGGGGTATGCCGCGGGCGGCGAGCACCGCGCTCATGCCCTGCTGCAGGGCCGTGCCGTAGGCGGCAATCGTCTCGAGCGCGTCCGTTCCGTCGAGAATCCCGAGTGTCTTTTCGGCTGCCGCCAGCGCCACGGAATGGCAGGTAAAGGTGCCGCCGTGGACCACGCCGTCACCGGCCTGCCGCATGATGTCCTCGCGGCCGGCGACCACGGATATCGGATAACCGTTGGCCACGGCCTTGGCGAAGGTGCACAGGTCCGCCTTGATGCCCATCAGTTCCTGCACGCCGCCGCGGGCCACGCGAAAGCCTGTTTTGACTTCGTCCACGATCATGATGACGTCGTACTTTTCGCATAGCTCCCGCGCCGCCTGCAGGTACGCGCGCGTGGCGGTGATGGAGCAGCAGTTCCCCATTATCGGTTCGATCAGGAACGCGCCGATGCTGCTGTGGTGCCTTCTCAGCAGGTCCTCGAGGTAATTGGCGTCGTTGAGCGGCGTGAAGTGCGCCAGTTTGCGCATCATCTGCGGCACGCCGCCGCTGTCCGCCGCGACCGGCGGATCACCGAGCGCCGGGTCCCATTCCTCGATATCGGCATACCACAGCACGGCATCGAACACGCCGTGGTAGCCGCCCTCGACGATGAGATGGGAATCCTTGCCGGTGTACGCCTTGGCCAGCCGCAGGGCCGCCATCACGGCCTCGGTGCCGGAGTTCGAAAAGCGCACCAGTTCGGCCGCCGGCACCATTTTCGAGATGCGTTTCGCCACGTCGTACTCGCGTTCGGTGGAGAGGGCGAACACCCCGCCCACCTCGATACCCAGGCGGGCCGCCTCGTCGACCCGCGGGTCGGCGTAACCGAGGATGCATGGGCCGTAGCCGAGCCGGTAGTCGATGTACTCATTGCCGTCGATATCCCACAGGCGGCCGCCGCGTGCACGGTCCACGTAGATCGTCTGGTCCGCCCCCCAGTAGCGGAAGTTCGAGGAAACCCCCAACGGCAGTTTTTGCAACGCGTTGCGGTGATGGAGGTTCGAGCGGGCGAGCGAGCGGCTCATACGGCCTCTTGTTGATTATTGGAATAGCCATAGATTGACACATCCGGCTGACGCTTGTCTACATCAAATGAATGATCGTTCATTCATTGCAATGCCATTTGCACTCGCTTATATTGACCTCGTATCAGGCCGACCTGATCGGCGCAAAACGGGAGGGAGGCGAGGCCACCAGATGAACAAAGCCACGCCCAAGGCGGCCAACAAGAAACGGACGGCCTCGAAGGAGGAACGCCAGCAGCAGTTGATCCAGGCGACCATCCGGTCGGTGGCCCGCCGCGGCCTGTCCGACACCACGATGGCCACCGTGTCGAGCGAAGCCGG
>CALKKN010000339.1 GCA_937995275.1 uncultured Lysobacterales bacterium
ATCGAGGACATCGACCTGCCACCGGGGACGACCATACCCGCGGTCGTTCGCGGCGAGGAGGTCATCATTGCCCACCACGACACGGTGATCCAGGAAAATGACCACGTGATCCTGTTCGTGCCCGACAAGCGCCAGATAGCCGCCGTGGAACGCTTATTCCAGGTGGGCGCCCTGTTCCTCTGACAGCGGCATGGGCTTCGCAGCCGTACAACGGGTCGTCGGGTTCCTGATCGCCGGGTCCAGCCTGATGATGCTGCCGCCGGTAGTGGTTTCGCTCTGGTACCACGACGGCACCGCCACGCTCTTCCTGGCCAGCGCCGCGATACTCCTGGCGCTGGGCCTGCTGATTTACTTCCCCGTTCGCGGCGTCAGGGAGGAGCTGCGGCTGCGCGACGGATTCCTGATCGTGGTCGGCGCCTGGCTGGCACTGGTGCTGGTCGGCGCCCTGCCCTTCGTACTGCTGACATCCCCTGAACTGAGCTACGTGGACGCCGTGTTCGAATCGATGTCGGGCCTGACCACTACCGGCGCCACCATCGTCACGAATATCGACGCCCTGCCGCGAGCGGTGCTGTACTATCGCCAGCAGCTGCAGTGGCTGGGCGGCATGGGCATCATCGTGCTGGCGGTTGCCATTCTGCCGATGCTGCGTATCGGCGGCATGCAGCTGTACCGGGCTGAAACACCGGGGCCGATGAAGGACGCCAAGCTGACGCCCCGCATCACCGAGACGGCCAAGGCGCTGTGGCTGATCTACGTCGGCATCACGGCGACCTGTATCCTGGCGTACTGGCTGGCGGGCATGAAACTGTTCGACGCGGTGGGCCACGCCTTCAGCACCGTGGCCATCGGGGGTTTTTCGACCCACAACGACAGCCTGGCATACTGGAACAACCCCACCGTCGAAGCCGTGGCGGTCATCTTCATGATGGTCGCCGGGATGAACTTCGCGCTCCATTTCACGGCCTGGCGCCGGGCCAGCGCACAGCCTTATTTCCTGGACCCGGAACTGCGCGTGTACGCCTCGCTGCTGCTCGCATTTTCGGTAATAGTCAGCTTCGGGCTGTACGTGACGGGGACCTATGACACGCTGGCCAGTGCGTTCCGCTACGGGACCTTCCAGGTCATTTCGGCGATGACCACCACGGGTTTTACGACCTCGCCGTTTTACACCTGGGGCGGCGCACTGCCCGTCATACTGATGCTGCTCGCCTTCATCGGCGGGTGCGCCGGCAGCACGGCGGGCGGCATGAAAGTCATCCGGATCATCCTGCTCTACCGGCAGTCGGTGCGCGAGATTCGCAGGCTGATCCATCCGCATGCCGTCGTTCCCGTCAAGGTCGGCGGGCAGCGCACTTCCGATACGGTGATCAGTGCGGTGTGGGGCTTCTTTTTTCTCTACATCGCCAATTTTGCCGTCATGACCATCATGCTGACCGCTACCGGCCTCGATGCCGAAACCTCTTACTCAGCGGTCGGGGCCTGTATCACCAACCTGGGCCCGGCGCTGGGGCTGGCCGGCCCCAATTACGCGGAGCTGAACGATACCGCCAAGGTCGTGCTGAGCGCGGCGATGCTGCTCGGCCGACTGGAAATCTACACGCTGCTGGTGCTGTTGACGCCGGCGTTCTGGCGAGGCTGACGGAGACCGGCGCCGTGCAGGTCGATCAACTGCTGAAGATGATCGGTACCGACCGGGACAGCGCCATGTTGCGCCTGACCCTGTCCCGTGTGCTGGCGGCGCAGGGGGACACGGTGCAGGCACGGGCGCACCTCGAGGCGGCTGTCGGCATGGATCCGGGCTACACGGCGGCCTGGAAGGAACTGGGCAGACTCCGCCTGCAGGAGGACGATGCTGCCGGCGCTGCCGAGGCCTGGCGTCGGGGTATCGAGCAGGCCCGTGAAAACGGCGACAAGCAGGCCGAGAAGGAAATGACGGTATTCCTGCGGCGCCTGGGATGACCAGAGCAGGCCACCCGGCCGAATGATCGTTGTGGGGCCGGCTCTTGTGGGAGTGGCTCCCATAAAAGTCGCGCCCACCAGAAAAACCTGTCCCACAACTACGCGTAAAAGTCGCCGTGGCCCTCGGGCTGCGTTTTGAAGCGGCGGTAGCTCCACAGGTACTGCGGCGGATCGATGGCGATACAGTCCTCGACTGCGCGATTGACGGCGGACAGAGCCGTGGTCGGGTCATCCGAGTAAATGGCCTCGTCAACCGGCAGGAAATGGACCCGGTACCGCCCGCCCGCCAGCCGTTCGCACACGCACGCCAGCACCAGGCAGTTCGTCCGCTGCACCAACCGCGGCACGAGGGCGCCCGTGAGCGCCGGGACGCCGAAAAACGGTGCGAAACGCCCCTGGCCGCGCGAGGGTTGCTGGTCGGGCAGCACCCCGGCGCCTTTGCCGGCCCGGAGGTGGGCGTACAGTTGCCGCAGACCCGTTGGCGTCGCGGGAATCAGGTTCGCCCCACCGCGCCGGCGCTTCTCGAGCAGCGCCCGCTGCAGGCCGGGGTGCGAGGGTGGCTTGTAGAGAATGGCGATCTCCGGAAGCCGTTGCAGGTAGAGACCGAGATACTCCCAGGCCCCGAAATGCGGCGCCAGCACCAGGACCCCGCGCCCGCTGGCCAGGGCTTCCAGGGCCGCCTCCTCGTTGACCACCTCATCACAACGCGCCTGCAGCTTCCCGACCGGCCAGTACCAGTTGTGGCCGGTTTCCAGCACCGAGCAGAAGTAGTGTCTGAAACTCTCGCGAACCCAGCGCTCACGCAGTTCAGGATCGAGATCCGGATAGCAGCGCTGCAGGTTGCGCACCGCCGTATGGCGCTTGACCGGCGACAGGCGCATGACCAGACCTGCACCGAGTCCGGCCAGCCAGTAAGGCATGGCGGCGGGCATCAGGCTGAGCAGCCACAACAGGAATTTGACCACGTATACCATCGGCACCTGCCGGGTGAGCGGGCCGCCGTTCCGGTGCCCGCGGCTGATAGAATGGGGCGCCGCAGCATCCGAAAAGCCGGCCGCACCATGATTGCATTGCTACAAAGGGTATCCGAAGCCGCCGTCCATGTTAATGGCGAACGCGTCGGCGGGATCGGCCCCGGGGTTCTCGCACTGATCGGGGTGGAGCGTGGAGACTCCGAACCACAGGCCGACCGCCTGCTCGAGCGTATGCTGGCCTATCGCATTTTCCCCGATGGCGAAGGCCGCATGAACCTCGATGTACGCCAGGCGGGAGGCGGCCTGCTGCTGGTGCCCCAGTTCACGCTGGCGGCCAACACGAACAAGGGCAACCGGCCCAGTTTCACGTCCGCCGCGGAACCGGCCGAGGGCCAGCGGTTATTCGGGTACCTGGTCGAACAGGCCCGCGATCAGATGCCCGCAGTGGCCACGGGCCGCTTCGGCGCCCATATGCGAGTGGCATTGGTCAACGACGGTCCGGTGACGTTCTGGCTTCAGGTGCCGCCGGCCGCCTGAGTGCGCATCGACGCCTCGTCATTGTCTTCACTGTCGAATTTCTGCAGCTTGCGGGTCAGCGTGTTGCGCCCCAGCCCCAGCAGTTCGGCGGCCTTCTGACGCTGCCCCCCGGTCTGGTCGAGGGCGCAATCGATCAATACCCGCTCCAGTTCCTCCTGTGCCCGTCCAAACAGATCCGTACCGCCGGACGCCAGCTCGCGGCGCGCCCACTGGCGCAGCGACTCGGACCAGGCGGCCTCGGCCTGGGCGGGTGTGCGGGAGCCGAACAGCTCGACCGGCAGGTCTGCCGGAAAAATCTGGTCGCCCGGCGCCATGACGCAGAGCTGCCGGCACAGGTTCAGCAACTGGCGAACGTTGCCGGGCCAGTCATAAGCCTCCAGCACCCTGATCGTTTCCGGCCGCAGGCGCTTTTCTTCGAGCCCCAGCTCAACGGCGACCCGCAGCAGGAAACGGCGGGCCAGCATTCCGATGTCCGCGGTCCGCTCCCGCAGCGGCGGCAGCGCAATTCGGATGACGTTCAGACGGTGGTACAGATCCTCCCTGAACTGTCCGTCACGGACTTTCTGCTCCAGGTCCTGGTGGGTCGCCGCGATGACGCGAACGTCAGCCTGCAGAAGATCGCGCCCGCCGACGCGGTAATAGTCGCCTTCCGCCAGCACCCGCAACAGGCGTGTCTGCAGCGCCAGCGGCATGTCGCCGATTTCGTCGAGGAACAGTGTGCCTCTGGCCGCTTCCTCGAACCGGCCCACGCGGCGCGAGTGGGCCCCGGTGAACGACCCTTTTTCGTGCCCGAACAGCTCGGACTCCAGCAGCTCCGCCGGAATCGCGGCGGTGTTGATGGCGACGAACGGGCCTGTCGCGCGCGGGCTGTGCTGGTGCAGGACCCGGGCCACCACCTCCTTGCCACTGCCCGTTTCGCCCGTGATCAGCACGCTGATGTCGGAACGCGAGAGGCGCCCGATCGTACGAAACACCTCCTGCATCGCCGGCGACTCCCCCAGCAACTGGCTGCCGCCCGGCTCGGCGGGAGGCTGTTCGAGGATGTCTTTCTTGGCAACGGCCCGGTCGACCACCGAGATGACCTGGTCCAGGTCGAAGGGTTTGGGGAGGTATTCGAAAACCCCCTTCTGGAACGCGCTTACGGCCTGGTCGAGATCGGAGTAGGCCGTCATCGCGATCACCGGAATTTCGATGGCCAATCGCTCCAGCATGTCGACGACGCTCAGTCCGTCAGCGTCGGGCAGGCGGATGTCGGTGAGGATTGCCTGCGGATGGCCATGACGCAGGGCGTCCCCGACGGCTGTTACGGTGTCGAAGCACTCGACGTTGTAGCCGCGTTTGCTGAGGGCGCGCTGCAGAACGAAGCGGATGGCTTCGTCGTCGTCGAGGACCCAGATGTCGGCCCGGCGGCTCACGCCGTTCCCTCCTCATTCGCAGGGAAGTCGCCACTCCCGAACGGCAGGTACAGGCTGAAGCAGCTGCCGCGCTCGAGTGCCTCGAAGGTCAGGAGGCCGCCGTGCGCCGAAGCGATCTGCTGTGACACCGCCAGCCCCAGGCCGGTGCCGTCGCGCCGGCCGGTGACCAGCGGCAGGAACAGCAGCGAGCGCAGGGCTTCCGGCACACCCTGGCCGTCGTCGATGACGTCCAGGCGAATGGCGCTGCCCGGAACCGCCTGAAGCAGGGCGTTGCCGTGCTCGACCCGCGTCTTGATGATCACCACGGAAGCGCCGGCCTGGCAGGCGTTGCGCAGCACGTTCACGAACACGCGTCGCAGCGCCGACGCGTCGGCTCGCAGCGGCGGGATGCTGGGATCGAAGTCGCGCTGTACTTCCACCGATCTGCCGAACTCCGCGGCAAGCAGGTCCAGGGCCTCGTCCAGCAGGGGATAGAGCTCGATTTCGCTCCGTTCCAGTTCAGGCTGGCCGAACCGCTGGATCAGTTCATCGATACGGTCCGATTCGCGCATGATCAGCCGGGCCAGCATGGCCAGCTCGTCGGAATCCAGTTCGTCGGCGAGCATCTGCGCCGCGCCGCGGATGCCGCCCAGCGGGTTCCGTACTTCGTGCCCGAGATTTCGGCTCAGGTACTGCAGCATACCGGTCTGTAATTCACGCTGCTGCAGGCGCAGGCGCAGGCGCTCCCATTCGAGGTCGTGGAACTCCAGCAACACGTCGCCTTCTTCGGTTCGTTGAACAGTGCAGTCATAGGTGCTGTCTCCCATCCTGAACTCATGCAGACGCACGCCGTGGCTCGCGGCCGGAAGCTGCAGGAGGACGTCCCTGAGTTCCGGCGGAATGGCGGCCACCTCCTCGAGGTGGCGGCCGCGCGCCCGGTCCCGGCTGACCAGCAGGCAGTGTTCGGCCGAGCCGTTCATCTGCAGGATGCGCCCCGTCCTGTCCAGGCGGACAACGGCGGTGTCCAGCAGGTCCAACAGCCCGTGAGCCCGTGCCGTATCAGCAGTCACTCACGCACCGGTCCCCCGAGAGCCTAGGTGCGGGGCGACGCGGCCGGCCGGTTGAAATTGACCGAGTGCTGATGGACGAAAAACGTCACGGTCTCGGTCGTGACGATTCGCCGTTTGCGCGCGTCGAGCAATTCCGCATAAACCGTGTGCTCGCCCCGATCCAGCGTCAGGCTCAGGTTTCCGGACGCCGGTACGTCCTGGGGCGTTCCGTCCAGGTACAGCCGCGCCGACATGTCGGGCAGGGCGGGCTGGGACGAGCCCCAGGCCACCACGACGGTATTGGCCGTACCCCAAAACGTCTCCTCCTGCGCGGGTTGGGTGATGCGGAAATCCCCGAACTGCCTGCGCAGCTCTCGCGGCGTCGGCTCCCTGACCTCGGCGGCCTCCCCGGCTTCGGCCTCGGCCGCCGGCTCCGGCACCTCCACCCCACTCTCGATGACGGATAGCGGGGGCAGATCCATCGGCTGCGACGCGTCGGACGGCCGCTGGTCCGTAAACGTCACGTTGCCGTCCTTGTCCACCACCTTGTAAATCTCGCCTTCGGCCGTCACCGCCAGCGGCAACGCCAGGGCCAGCAAGGCCGAAAGCGTCCTGATCATTCCTTTGTTCATCGACGTGCACCTCCCGTGGTGTCTCCCTCACCGGCCCCGCGGACCTGCGGGGCCGGTGCACGGCCCGGGGCACGTTACCGTAACGGCAGCGATGAGCTCCCGGTCCGCTACAGAGAATAATACATATCGAACTCGACCGGGTGCGTGCTCATCCGGAAGGTCGTTACCTCCTCCATCTTGAGATCGATGTAGCCGTCGATGAGATCATCGTCGAACACGCCACCGGCCTTGAGGAACTCGCGGTCGGCGTCCAGCGCCGCCAGCGCCTGGTCGAGCGACGAGCACACGGTCGGGATCAGCTTCTCCTCTTCGGGGGGCAGATCGTAGAGGTCCTTGTCCATCGGCGCGCCCGGATCGATCTTGTTGCGGATGCCGTCCAGTCCGGCCATCAGCATCGCGGCGAAGGTCAGGTAACCGTTGCCGGCCGGATCGCCGAAGCGGACCTCGATGCGCCGCGCCTTCGGGTTGCTGACGAACGGAATTCGGCAGGAAGCCGACCGATTGCGCGCCGAGTACGCGAGCATGACCGGCGCCTCGAAACCCGGCACGAGGCGCTTGTAGCTGTTGGTGGTCGCATTCGCGAACGCATTGATGGCGCGCGCATGCTTGAAAATGCCGCCAAGGTAGTGAAAGGCGGGTTCGGACAGGCCGCCGTACCCCTCGCCGGTGAACAGGTTCGTGCCGTCCTTCGCAATCGACTGGTGCACGTGCATGCCCGAACCGTTGTCGCCGACCAGCGGCTTCGGCATGAAGGTGGCCGTTTTGCCGGCCGCGTGGGCCACGTTGTGGACCACGTACTTGAGCATCAGCAATTCGTCGGCCTTGCGCGTCAGCGGAGCGAACCGGGTGCCGATCTCGCACTGGCCCGCGGTGCCGACCTCGTGGTGGTGGACCTCGACCTTGATGCCCATCCTCTCCATGATCCGGCACATGGTGCCTCGGAGGTCGTACAACGAGTCGACCGGCGGTACCGGGAAGTAGCCGCCCTTCACGCCCGGACGATGGCCGATGTTGCCGCCTTCGTACTCGGCGCCGGTGTTCCAGGCCCCTTCCTCCGAGTCGACCCGGTACGAGCAACCGTGCATGTCGACGTCGTAACGGACGTCGTCAAACACGAAAAACTCCGGCTCAGGCCCGAAAAAGGCCGCGTCGGCAATACCACTGGATTTGAGGTAGGCTTCGGCCCGCTTCGCGAGCGACCGCGGGCAGCGGCTGTAGCCCTCCATCGTATTGGGCTCCAGCACATCACAGCGAATGATCAGCGTCTTGTGCTCGGCAAAAGGATCGCGCACGGCGGTGGCCACCTCGGGCATCAGCACCATGTCGGACTCGTTGATTCCCTTCCAGCCGGCAATGGAAGACCCATCGAACATCTTGCCTTCTTCGAACAGGTCTTCGTCAACCGCGTCAACCGGCAAGGTAACATGCTGTTCCTTGCCCATGGTGTCGCAGAACCGGAGATCGACGAACTTGTACTTGTCTTCTTTGATTGACTTCAAAATCTTTTCAGCGGTCATTATGCAATCTTCCTGTCAGGGTGTTCCAAAGTGGTTCGGATAAAGTATGCAGGACCCGTGCCAAACGATACAGCAACAAGACCCGCCGAATGATGCGAAGATAGCTGCACGTTTAGCACTTTTGCAGGCCATTTCGATGCTTTTGGAGCGCCACTGCTCGGTGAGCAGGGTCAGCGGTATCAGGTTATTATCCCACCCGCACCACACCAGTGCAACTGGAATCGCGCTATGCACCGCCTTGGTGCAGTCAACCCGCCATCCATAGCAGGATCACCCCCAGCAGCAGGCGGTAGACGACGAAAGGCAGCAGACCGACGCGCTTCAGGAGTGCCAGAAATGCGGCGATACAGAGCCAGCCGGCCAGCGCCGCGAACGCGACCGCGAGCATGAATTGCAGCCAGTCGATCTCCGCGTCTCCCCCCGCGACGCGCAGCGCACCGTAACCGCCCGCGGCGGCGACCACCGGGATGGCCAGCAGGAACGAAAACCGCGCCGCCGCCTCGGGCGCGAAGCCGAGAAACCGCCCCATCGTGATGGTGACGCCCGACCGCGACGTGCCGGGCACCAGGGCCAGGGCCTGCGCCAGACCGATCGCCACGGCCCGCCCCAGGCTCATTTGCTCCAGCGAGCGGTCTGTCCTGCCGACGGCGTCGCTGACCCACAACAGCAGGCCGAAGCCGATCGTCGACCACGCAATGACCCGCACGTCGCGCAGACTGGCCTCGACGACATCGTGGGCGACGCCCCCGACCAGCAGTGCGGGAACACTGGCCAGCACCAGGTAGACCCCCATGGCCCGATGCTGCCGATCCTCCGGGGTGTGCACCGGCGCCAGCCAGGCGCGAACCATCTCCAGCAGTTCGCGGCGAAAATAGATGAATACCGCGAGAAGGGTGCCCAGGTGCGTCGCCACGTCGAATACCAGCCCCTGGTCGGTCCAGCCGAAAATTTGGCTGCCCAGGATCAGGTGCGCCGAGCTGGATACGGGCAGAAACTCCGTCAGGCCCTGGATAAACGCCAGGACGATGATCTGCAGCAGCGTCATGGGCTGCGAACCCGGCGCCGGTTAGCGGTCAATCCGATCCTCCGGTGTGAGCGATCCGGTAAATCACGCCCTGCTGGTCGTCCGAAACCAGCAGCGAACCGTCGGCCATCTGCAGCACGTCATTGGGCCGGCCCCAGTTGTCCTGTCCCTGCAACCAGCCGCCGGCGAATACCTCACTGCCCGCAACCCGGCCGTCGTCGCCGAACCGCACCAGCAGAATGTTGTAGCCCACCTTCCGGCTGCGGTTCCAGGATCCGTGTTGGGCGATGAACAGCTGATTGCGGTACTCCGGCGGGAAGGCCTCGCCGGTGTAGAAGGTCAGGCCCAGCGCCGCGACGTGCGCCCCCAGCGTATGCGCCGGTGGCGTGTAGTCATCGCAGGACTTGCCCGCGCCGAATTCCGGATCCGGCGTATCGCCCTGGTGGCAATACGGATAGCCGAAGTGCATGCCGGGGCGGGGCGCATGGTTGAGTTCGTCCCCGGGTAAGTCGTCGCCGAGCAGGTCGCGGCCGTTGTCGGTAAACCACAATTCGCCGGATTCCGGGTGAAAGGCCAGGCCCACGCTGTTGCGCACCCCGCGGGCGTAAGTCTCCATGCCGCTGCCATCCGCCGACAGGCGGCGGAGTTCTGCAAAACCCTCTTCGTCGCAGACGTTGCAGGGCGCACCGACGGGCACGTAGAGCAGTCCGTCAGGTCCGAACCGCAGGTACTTCCAACCGTGATGGGTCTTGTCCGGCAACGCGCCGGTGACCAGTGACGGCTCAGGCGGATCGTCCAGCCTGCCCTCGATGTCGTCGTAGCGCAGAATGCGATCCAGGGCCGCCACGAACAGCGAGCCGTCCCGGTACGCGATGCCGGACGGCATTTGCAGCCCTTCGTCGACCAGGGTCACGCGGTCCGCGACATGATCACCGTCCCGGTCGACCACGGCGTGGACCTTGCCCGCCTTGCGCGAACCCGCAAATACGGTGCCTCCTGCGCCCAGCGCCAGCTGCCGCGCATTGTCGACACCCTCGGCGTACACGCTGATTTCGAAACCCGGCGGCAACTCGATGAGCGCCAGTTTTTCCTCCAGGCCGGCGGCGTCGGACAGCGGGCTTCCGCAGCCCGCGAGCAGCGCGCACAGCGTCAGCAGGGCAGGCCGGTTACGCGAAACGGGGTACATGTACAAGACCTCCGTATCCTCTCGAAGCATTTCGCCGAAGTATCTCATAGAATAATCCGTGACCCTGAATGGAAGATCCGATGCGGATACTCAGCTACCTCGCTGTGCTTTTTCTGTCGTTCGGCCTCGAGGCCCGGACGTCGCGGGACTACTTGCCGCCCGATGCCGACCTCGATCCCGCTGTCCCGCCGCCCGAATCCGTGCTCGGCTGGGAAGTCGGCGACTGGCACGTCAGCCACGACAAGCTGGTGGCTTATATGCAGGCGCTCGCCGCCGCTTCCCCGCGCGTGTCAATCAAGGTGATCGGCCACACGCACGAGCAGCGCCCCCTCCTGCAGCTGGCAATCACCAGCTCCGCCAACCAGCCGCGGCTGGAAGCGCTGCGCGAAGCACACCTGGAGGGCGAAGGGCCACTGGTGATCTGGTTGGGTTACAGCGTCCACGGGGACGAGCCCAGCGGCAGCAACGCCTCGCTGCTGGCGGCCTATTACCTGGCCGCGTCCCGGTCCGGTTTCGTGACCGAACTGCTGGACGGAGCGGTCGTGCTGATCGACCCCAGCTTCAACCCGGACGGGCTGGACCGATTCGCCAGTTGGGCGAACAGCAACGCCGGGCACGTGCCCGTCGCGGACCCGGTGACGCGCCAGCACGTCCAGAACTGGCCGGAAGGGCGCACCAACCACTACTGGTTCGACCTCAACCGGGACTGGCTGCCGCTGGTGCACCCGGAATCCAGGGCCCGTGTCGCCGAGTATCACCGATGGTTGCCGCATGTGCTCACGGACCATCACGAGCAGGATTCTCACCCGGGTTTCTTTTTTCAGCCAGGCGTGCCCTCGCGGCAGCACCCGTTGACGCCCGCTGCAAACCTCGAACTCACCCGTGCCCTGGCCGCCTATCACGCCGAGAGCCTCGACGAGGCCGGCCAGCCCTACTTCAGCGAAGACGCCTACGACGACTTCT
>CALKKN010000340.1 GCA_937995275.1 uncultured Lysobacterales bacterium
TTCGCGAACCCGGACAATCACAAATTGACCGGCCCGGGCCGCCTTCGCAATGAGCGGTGCATCAACGCGATACAATTTGGTAATAGGCGTGAGTTGGCGTTTTTCTACAATTCTTACCATCGGTCACAACTCCGGACATTCATGCATGGCTTTGATCCGCCGCCAGCGTCGTTCGATGTCTGCCTCGATTGACTCCAGCCGCTCTTCGTTTCCTTCACCCATCAGGTGCCTGGTCTTGCCCATCTGGCCAAGCCATTCGGTGATTTTGCGGCGGCGGCCGAGCAATTCGGGATCGTAGGTGATGTTAGTGATGCCGCGCTCAACCTCGTAAACCGGGAAGAAGCACGAATCCAGTGCAACCTGCAGCGTGGATTCTGCCGCATCGTCGGTCGTGGTCCAGTTCAGCGGGCAGAAGGACAAGATCTTACCGTAGGTCATACCTTCGTTCTTGGCATACCACTGGGCTTTTGCAGCCTTGCGCATCAGGTCCTCGGGGTAGCCTTCACTGGCCGTGAACACGTACGGCAGGTGGGCGGCCGCAAAAATCTGGGGCGTATCCTTGTGGTGTGAGGCTTTGCCTCGCCGCGCCCGGCCCACTTCACTGGTGGAGGTGCGGTGACCCAGCGGTGTTGAATAGGACAACTGCGCACCAGTATTCATATAACCCTGGTTGTCGTATTCCAGGATCATCATGTGGTGATTGCGGTGGGCGGCGCCCAGCGCGGCGCCCATGCCGATGTCCATGCCCCCGTCGCCGGTCACCATCACGAAGGTGATGTCCCGCGACTCCGGCAGTTCGCCGCGCCGCAGCAGTTCGTGGTACATCTCGACCAGCCCGGACAACGTCGCCGCGCCGTTCTGGAACAGGTTGTGGATGTAGGTGACGCGATGCGCGGTCTTCGGATACCCGGTTGTGACCACCATCGCGCAGCCGGTCTGGAACAGCACGACGATGTCGCCCTCCAGCACGCTGAACACCTGGTTCAGCACCGGGAACGCTCCGCAGCCCGGGCAGGCGCCATGCCCGGGGGCGATACGCCCGGGCACCTCCGCCATGGCCCACAGCGGCTCCAGTTCGACATCCAGGCGGCCGGTCTCGGGGTTCTGGCTGACTTTGGCCATGCCGCGGCTCACCTCGGCCTTCTCGATGGCCGGCAGCCCCTGGGCGAAACCCTGCTCCGGGTCGCCGGCGTAGACGCCATGGTAGGCGAACGGCGTTTCCACCCGTCCACTGGCTGCTGCCTCCAGCGCCTCCGCGAAAAATTCCTCGGCATCGCCGTCGTCGAAATCCTTGCCGCCCAGCCCGTAGATCCGGCTCAGCACGCGCGTGCGATTGTCGGGATCCAGCTGCAGCGCGGCCCGCAGTTCCAGTGACAGGTTGCCGCCATCGGCGCCATAGGAGTCCGCGCGGTCACCCACCAGCACGGCCTTGACACCGGACAGCGCCTGGCGGATCAGGTCACCCGGGAACGGCCGTATCACATTCAGGGACAGAACGCCGACCTTGCGGCCATCTCCACGCAGGCGATCGGCCACCTCTTTGGCCGTCTCGGCGGCCGAGTTGAGCAGCACCAAGGCGACCTCGGCATCATCCATCCGGTAGGCGTCGAGCACCGGATAGCTGCGGCCGGTCAACGCGGCGAGTTCCTCGAGCACCTCGGGGATGACCCGCCGCGCGGCCTCCATGGCCAGCGAATGCTGCTTTTTGTTGTTGATCAGATCCGGGTCGTTCATGTAGGGGCCGAACGTCACCGGATGCTCCGGATCCAGGGCCGTGTACGGCGTTTCCGGCGTGCCCAGGAAACGCTGCAGCGACTCCCGGTCCTCGACGCAGCGCACGCGCCGCTTCTGGTGGCTGGTGAAAAACCCGTCGTAGGCGACCAGCACCGGCAAGCGGACGTCGGCGTGTTCGCCGATCCGGATCGCGGCGAAGTTGAGGTCGTAAACCGCCTGGGGGTCGCGCGCCAGCAGGATGACCCAGCCGGTGTTCAGTGCGAAGTAGAGGTCCGAGTGGTCGCAGCGAATGTCGAGCGGACCCGACACAGCCCGTGTCGCCACGTTCAGAACCATGGGGACGCGAGTGGAGGATTGCACCGGCAACTGTTCCAGCGCATAGAGTAGCCCCTGTGACGAGGTCACGTTCAGCACGCGGCCGCCGCCGAGCGCCGCGCCGTAACAAATTCCGGCCGCCCCGTGCTCGCCGTCCGCCGGGATCATGACGATCTCGTGCTCGCCGTTGGCCTGCATCTTGGAAAGGGTTTCGGCGACCTCGGTCGACGGCGTGATGGGGAAATAGCCCATGACGTGGAAGCCGATGTCGCGCGCGGCCCGCGCGGCGGCTTCGTTGCCGCTCAGGAAATCCGTCGACTGGCGTGTCGTTCCCTCGTCCGGCTCCGATCCGCGGTCCTGGATGACGGCGTGAAGTTCCGTGGCCATGTTATCTGTCCTCGCTCGTTGGTCTCGTTCCTCTCACCCCCCCGAATAGAGCGGCACCCGCAATCGGTCCGCCAGGCCGGGAGTCTCGGTGACCCGTGTCATCGCCTCGGTCGGGCAGGTCTCGATGCAGCGCATGCAGCCCTTGCAGTACTGGTAGTCGACGCCTTTCAGCCTGACCTTCGGCACGCCGCCGTTGTTGCCCTCCCCCTCGGCCGGGGCCTCGTGCGTCCACACCAGGCAGAAATCGGGGCACACCGTGGCGCATAACCCGCAATGGATGCACTCCGCCTCGTCGAACAGCGGCATCCACCCGGTTCGGGACATCGAAAGATCGTTACTGATGGTGTTACCCGGGTAGGGAATCACCCCGCCGATCGGCGCCGTCTTGTAGCCCAGCACCGGGCTCGGCCGCATGATCGGCAGATCGCCGGCAGCTTGGCCGACGCCTTCCAGCACCTCGAACTCGGCAGCCCCGCGCTGGAACGCGCGTTCATTGGCGGCGGCAGCCTGCGGGTTGCGGCGTTTGAATTTCTCAGTCAGCGCGTGCAGGACGATGTCGGCGTCCAGGAAGGGGACGGCGGCGCACAGCGTGCCGAGCAGCACGGCGTTCGGCCGCGACAACTCTTCGATCGCGATGTTGGTCGCGTCGATGCGGATGATCTTCGAATCGGCCGGCACCTGTGCCAGATTTTCAGGAACTTCATCCTCCATACCATTGAAAACCAGCACCCCGGCCCGCTTCATGCCAGCCATGGTTACCTCCTGCTCCAGGAGGGTCCCGTGGAACACCACGATGACGTCGGGCGCGTCGATGGGCGCACTGGTCCGGATCGGCTT
>CALKKN010000341.1 GCA_937995275.1 uncultured Lysobacterales bacterium
GCCCTTGATGATGTGGTTGTTCATGACCTTGCGCATGCGACGCTGCTCGCTCTTGCGGTCGGCGCGGTTCAGGTAGTCGACCATCGCGCTGAACACGGTCATGTTGGCCATCTGGCCCGACACCAGGCGCGGTTCGATCGACGGGCACCCCAGGAACCCGCTCAGTTCCCGCTTGAGCAGCTCTTCGACCTCCCAGATGAACTCGGTGCCCTGGTAGTAGAAGACTTCGGCCTCCTCCAGCGCCTTGACCTGCTTGTGCTCGGCGTAGCGCCCCACCGGGTCCATAACCGACAGCAGCTTGACCACCGGGGAGATCGACATTTCCGACGGGATCAGGTTGATGCACTGCTGCTGGCGCCAGCGCGAGTTGGCGAGCGCACTGTCGACCAGGTCGCGGACCTTTTCCCGCGTATCGAGCCCGGCCTCGAGCCGCTGCTTCGGCGGTTTGCCATGCACGATGGAGCGGGCGTACGGCGGGGCCTCGGCGCGCAGCAGGTAAGGCACGATCCGCGCCGGGACGCGCCGGCCACGAATTTCCACCTCGACCTGGTCGCCGTCCCACAGGCGGCTGGAGATCAGCGCCATGCCGATGGCCCGCCTGGCGCTCTCGTCCGTGAACCGCGACTCTACGCCCTCCCCCTCGACGCCCCAGTACGGCACCACCGTTCCGCTGGTGACGTAACCGACTTGCACGTCGTCCTGGAACACCTTGTCGCCGGGGCGTTTCACCCCGCGGCCGGCCAATTCCAGCAGCAGCACGCGCCGCGGCAGCGCCTCGATGTCGTCGAAATCCTGGTCGAGGATACGCTTCAGCGCGGCGAACTGGGCCTGCAGCGCCGCACGGCCGATAAAATCGCCCTTCAGCGGCGAGAAGCTGACCGCGAAGCGCGACAAGTCCGATGCGAAGGCCGGGATTTCCTCACCCTCGGGGTCGAGGCCCAGTTCATGGCCGTACAGCGGCAGCCCGGCTTCCAGGCGCAGCGAGTCGCGAGCCCCCAGCCCGACCGGCACGGCGCCACCAGTGGTCAGCCGGTCCCAGACATGAACAGCGTCGTCACGCTCGATGAACAACTCGAAGCAGATCGGCTCACCGGTGTAGCCGGTGCGCGCCAGCAGGATGCGCGCGCCGTCGATCTCGACGATGCTCAACTCGTTACGCATGGGTTCGGGCAGTTCACCGGCGCCGATCAGCGGGCTGAGGATTTCCTTGGCCCGCGGCCCCTGCAGGCTCAGCATGGCCAGTTCCCGCGTGCGGTCGACCATCGTCGCGCCCGGAAAGTCGTGGCGCTGCGCCTCGAGATGTGCCCAGTCCTTCAATCGGTTGGCGGCGTTGACGACCAGCAGGTACTCCTCCTCGACGAAGCGGTAGAGGTAGGCGTCGTCGATGACCCCACCGGTCGCGTTGGGGATCATCGTGTACTGGCCCAGCCCAACGTCAAGGGCGGCCGCGGTGTTCGTCAGCACGTGTTGCAGGAAAGGCAGGGCGCCGTCGCCTCCGACGATAAAGCGTCCCATGTGCGAAACATCGAACAGCCCGGCTTTCCTGCGGGTCTCGAGGTGCTCCTTCAGGATGCCCGTCGCGTACTGCAGCGGCATCTCCCAGCCTCCGAATTCCGTGATCTTCGCGCCAAGCGCGACGTGGCGCTCGTAAAAAACGGTTCTCAGTGCTTCAGCCATGAGGTCAGTTCCTTCGTATTCTGGTATCGAACGGGCGCGAAACGCCGGGCCGCGATCTGCCGCGCACCCGAACTTCCGGCGTTTCGGCCCACCCGGGCTGCGTGCCCGGGCTCACTTGCCCGCGACGAAACGCTGGATGATCTCCCACTGCGCCTCGCCGTGCATTCCAGCCTGCTCCAGACAGACGTCGCCTGAGCCACTGCCGAGGAAGTAACCCTGCTTCCACGGGTAGTGCGTGAACTTCCGCCCGCGCCCGGACATGGTCCAGCGATAGGTTGTCGCCGCGGTGAAGCCGCTGAACATCATCGCCGTCCGGGCCACGGAATCCGGGTAGATCGCGCGGCGCTCCTCTTCCTCCAGGCGGTCGAACAACTCCACGCTGGAGACGTAGTAGACGTCAAGGTTCATACCCGTCTCCCTGAGCCTGGGCAGGACACCGCCGATGAAGGCGTAGGCCACATCGCTGCCCTGGTAGACGATGGAGCCTTCCGGCTTGCCATTCGCTTCAAGGAGTTTGTATACACCCTTGACCGAAGCCTCCGCCGGTGCCAGGCCCAGCGCGGCGCGGTCGACGACCGTCTCGTTCGGGCGCGTGACGAACGGCGCCAGGACGGCCGGGCGCTGCAGCAACGCCTCGGCGGTCAACGGCCACAGGTCGTTCGGATCCCACGGTGTCAGTGTAATCATCACATCGCCGGGGAAGTTCTCCTGCAGGATCTGCAGCGCCTGCGGCTCGGCATGTGTCGGGCCGTCCTCGCCGGTCTTGACCCCGGCGTGTCCGCAGACGATCACAAACGTGCGGTTCGGCTGGCCCGGCGCCCGGTGGCGCAGCGTCTGCTGGCCAATACCATGGGTCTTGGCGCAGATCGTGTTCAGCGGCGCGATAAAGGCGCCGTAGGACGAACCCACGCCAATCTGGTAGCCCATGGTGGCAATGCCCGAGCAGATTCCGCCCATGGCGTCTTCGGTAATGCCGCCGGCCGAGAACAGGCGCGAATCCGGGTTGGTCTCAGGATGCCAGAAGCCCGCTCCGAAGCCTGCGCTGATGCTGGACACGTTGGTCGAGCCGTAGAGGTCGGCGGCAGCCGCCAGCACCGCCCCGCCGGTCAGCTTGTTGACATGATTGAAGCAGCCGGCCAGCGCGCCGCGCAGGGTCTGCGAGGAGCCCGCCTCGTAGCTGCATTGCTCGGGGCGCTCCAGCGGCGAGATCAGTTGCTCGCCGTACAGCCGCTCGAGGTCCGGGGCGTCGCCGCGAAGCTGCCGTGGCGCAGCCGCGTGGCGCTGCTGCCGCTCGATGATCCAGTCGCCGAGCCGCCTGGTGAGCTCCGGCTCGGATTCGAAGGCCTTGCGGATGGTCATCAGTGAATCGTAGTAGGCCTGCTCGACGGCCTCGGCGCTCTTCTCGCCGCTGAAGCGCGGGAACTCGATGCCGAAGCGCCCCTCGAACGGCCGCAGGGTCTCGAGGTACTGTTCGCTGTAGAACTTATGACCGGCGCCGTGCGACTTGCTGCCTTCGATCCCATACTGCCAGCCTTTGATCGTGCGGTACACAATCGCGGTTGGCGAGCCGTTGTCGAGAGCCAGCGCCCGGTCCTGGGCCGCCCGGATCTGGGCGAAATCGAAGCCGTCGGGCACGTCAACGACGTTGTAACCGTGAACCAGCAGGAACTCGCGCGGATCCCACTGCACATACTCGCCCGGTTGGTCGCCGATGCGGGTGACCCGGTCGGAGTCGATCGAGGCCTGGTTCCAGTCCACGTGGATGCACAGGTTGTCGAGGCCGGACGAGGCGGCGGCGGCCAGCGCCTCGGACACGCGGCCCGGCGTCATGCCGCCCTCGCCCTCGATCATGTGCACGCGCGGCGCGTCGGCGCGGTACATGTCCTTGAGCGTCAGGGCCAGACCCACCGTGCTGCCGACCCCAACGCCGCTGGGGCCGGTGGACAGCCAGGTGAAGGGCGTTTCAGGCGTCGGATGCCCATCGAGCGGCTTGGCGTTGAACTTGCGGTACAGCGGCGTGCTCGTGATCGGATTTTTGCGAAAGCCGAGCAGGTCCTCCAGCCGCAATTGCTGCAGCACGTCCTCGGGAAGGCGGTCGGGATGACTCTGCCGCACGACCTCGTTGCGGCAGGCCCACATCGCGTACAGGCCCAGCGCCTTGTGCCCGGCCGCGTAGGAGATGATGTCCGCTGTGCGGTCCATCGGGTCCGTAATGTCGTAATCCATCTGGTTGTACAGCAGCCCGGCGACGAAGCGACCGCTGGAAATGCTGCCGCCGGGGTGGCCCGACGAAGCGTGGTTGAACATCACCGAGCACAACGTGCGGTAACACAGATCGAGGAAATCGAGGCTCGCGGCCTCATCCTCCGGCAGCGGCGGACAGGTAGCCGGATCGATCTCGATGTACTCGGTGCCCCGATCGTTCAGGTTGATGGCGAATGACATGGGTTGCTCCCCTGCAGGGCTTGGGCTCACTTTATTCAGCACGGCGGTATTCCTGCGGTTTGGTGGACGGTAACTAATTGAATCAAATAAATAAGCAGGAAATAAAGCGAAAACTGGCCACATCCCAATCTAGGTCAAATGTCGACGTCCACCCTGCCCTGCCCGGGCCGCGTCCTGACCCGGTGATCCGAGGCGACTCGTACCCGGCGTATGGTTTCTGCTTGGACAGAAGCAACCCCTCCGATATCATACTCAGCCGGCCGACCGGCTGTACGGGCGGCACCGCGCTTCGAGACGATCCCGAGCGCCACGAACATCGACCTACCCGCTGCACCGAGGCGTTCCGAATGAGCAAGGACAACCGTTCAACCGAAGGCTGGCTGCCGAACGGCGTGATGTTCAACGCCTATCCCGACAGCATCGGTCGCAACCTGGCCGACACGGTGCGGCTGCTGCGGCGGCCGGAGCTCGAGGGCTGTTTCTCGATGTTCTACATCCTGCCGACGTTCTTTCACAGCGACCTCGACCGGGGCTTCTCCATCATCGATTACGACTTCGACGAGGATTTCGTCACCCGGGAGGACATCGATGCCCTCCGGGAGCTCGGTCTCGGCCTCAAGTTCGACCTGGTGGTGAACCACCTCTCCGTGGGTTCGCCGCAGTTCCAGGACCTGCTGGAGCACGGGGACGAGTCCGAATACCGGGACTTCTTCGTCGACTGGAACGGGTTCTGGCAGGGTGAGGGCGAGATGGGCCCCGAAGGCCACGTCATCCCGAAGAAGGAGCACCTGGATAAGCTGTTCATGCGCAAGCCGGGGCTGCCGATTCTGAGCGTGCGCTTCCCGGACGGCACCTATCGCCCGTACTGGAACACCTTCTACCAGAAGGTGAGCTACCCGTCGCTGACCGCGGAGGACCTGCTCGAGATTAGCGGGCTGACCTACAAGGAGGCGGTGACGCTCGCGCGAATCTGCAACGAGGCGCTCGAGACCCACGGCAACCTGGACGGGCTCGACATCGAACGGTTCTCGTGCGGCAGGGAGGACGTCGTCCGGGCCGTCGAGCGCAAGCGGCAGTACCTCGGGCAGATGGACCTGAACGCGGACTCCGGGAAGGTCTGGGCCTTTTACGACGAGACCCTGGGCAAACTGCTGAGTTTCGGCGCCCGGATGGTTCGGCTGGACGCATTCGCCTACCTGCACAAGCAACCCGGCGAAACGAACTTCTTCAACAAGCCCGGAACGTGGGAATACCTGGAGCGGCTGCGGCAGGTGGCCCGCCGGCACGACCTGCTCCTGTTGCCCGAGATCCACTCCACGTACGGGCAAGGTCTCCACGAGGAGGTCGCCGGCGAGGGATTCCCGATCTACGATTTCTTCTTCCCCGGCCTGGTCATCGACGCCCTCGATCGCGGCACGAATGCCCACCTGCTTCGCTGGGCCGGCGAGATCGTCTCGAAGAAACTTCGCACGATCAACATGCTCGGCTGCCACGACGGCATCCCGGTGCTCGACCTGGCCGGCAAGGTCGTCGACGGCGTCGACCGCGAGGGATTGCTCAGCGACGACCAGATCGAGGCGATGATTGCGAGGATTCTCGACCGGGGCGGCCGGGTCAAGAACCTCTACGGCCCCGACGGCAAGAAGATCGCCTACTACCAGGTCAACGCCACGTTCTTCAGCGCCCTGGGCGAGGACGAGATGAAGATGCGCCTGGCGCGGGCGATCCAGCTGTTCATGCCGGGCATCCCCCAGGTCTGGTACCTGGACCTGTTCGCTGGGCGGAACGACTACCGGGCGGCGGATCGCGGCGGCACCGGCGGCCACAAGGAGATCAACCGTACGACCCTGAAGATGGATGCGGTCGACGCCCGGCTGCGGCGAATTGTCGTCCGGAACCAGCTCCAGCTGATCCGTCTGCGCAACAACTCCGCGGCCTTCGACGGCACGCTGACCATCCACGGCTCGGAGGAGCACGAGCTGCGCCTGACGTGGACCAACGGGGACTGGTTGGCCTCGCTGGACGCCAACCTGTTCGATTTCAGCTTCGAGGTGACCCATCGGGACGGCCAGGGCAAGGAAACCCGGCTGTCGTACCGCTAGGAGCATTGACTGTGAAGATACTCGCCACGGATCTGGACCGGACGCTGCTGCCCAACGGCCACTGGGAGGCCGACCCGCAGGCGATCGGCCTGTTCAACGAGCTCACGGTGAAGTACGGCACGCTCCTCGTCTACGTCACGGGCCGGAACCTCGACCTCACCGAGCAGGCAATTGCGGAATACGGCGTGCGTCATCCGGACGTGCTCTGCGGCGACGTGGGGACGACGATCCGCAGGTACGAGCACGGCCGCTGGACGGCGGATCCGGGGTGGGACGCCCACGTGCGACGGGCACGCCCGCGGTGGGATGCCCCCGCAATCCGCGACGCGGTCGCCCAGCTCGACGGCATGCGCGAGCAGGAAAGCGAGCACCAGAACGCCTTCAAGCAGAGTTACTACGTCGACCACGAGCGGCGAGAGACCGTGCTGGCGCAGATCGATGACCGTATCAAGGGCAAGTTCGACGAGGTCATCGTCTACAGCTTCGACTCGCAGACCGGGACGGGCCTGCTCGACTTCCTGCCGGCAAGCGCGACGAAGCAGACGGCCCTGGAGTACGTGGCGGAAGCCAGCGGCTGCCCGAAAGGCGAGGTCGTGTTCTGCGGTGACAGCGGCAACGACATTTTCCCGCTGACGGCAGGCTTCCGCGGCGTGCTCGTGCGCAACGCCGACGAGCATCTCATGGCCAACGTGAAGCAGGCCCTGGACCGTGACCCGACGCTGACCGTCTACTTCGCGAAGGGCGGCTTCCGGGGGTTGAGCGGCTACTACACGAGCGGCGTCATCGAGGGGGCCTGCCACTACGGCTTGTTTGCCTGACGGCCCGCCGTCGCGATGGACGGCAGGCCCACGAACGGACAGCGACGCCCGAACGACTGCCGGCGACCGGGTTCCTCGGTCTTCAGTGGGCCTGATCGCGCGACGCAGGTCGCGGTAGGTCCAAACCCCAGTTCAGAACTGCAGGTCTTGCGGGGAAGGTTACGGTCTCACTTCTTCACCAGAAAACAGACGTACTCAACTTTTGTGCCGAATTGAGGTTGAGTTTGCGGTTCAGGGACGTGGACGGCGGCGCGTGGGATAAGGGCTATACCGGCGAAGACGTGATCGTAGGCGTCATTGACAGCGGCATCTGGCCAGAACATCCCAGCTTTGCCGATGACGGCAGTTACTCGGCATCTCCGGTCGGGCCGCTAGGTGATTCCAGGCCGAACTGTAAGTTCGGCAATACCCACCACAATCCCGACGATGCACCGTTCACCTGCAACAACAAGTTGCTGGGAGCCCGGCAGATGCTGGACACGTATCGTCTTTTCTTCCTTGATCCGGATGAGTTCGATTCAGCCCGCGACAATGACGGCCACGGTACGCACACCGCATCGACGGCCGCAGGCAACGCCGGTGTGGAAGCCAGCGTCCTGGGTGTTCCGCGCGGTGTTGTTTCAGGTATCGCGCCGCGCGCCCGCGTGATTGCGTATAAAGGTCTGGGCGACCTGGGCGGCTTTACCTCTGACCTGGCGGCAGCGATCAATCAGACCGTCGCAGATGGCGTGGATGTGATCAATTACTCCGTCGGTGGTGGGGCAAATCTCCCGGGTGCAGACGAAATCGCGTTTCTGTTCGCCGATAACGCCGGGGTGTTTGTGGCTACCTCGGCTGGTAACTCAGGTCCGGGAGCATCAACCCTGGGCAATCCGGGCACCATGCCCTGGATGACCACGGTAGGCGCCAGCACTCAGAACCGCAGCTTCGAGGGCTCCGCCTCGTCCAGCGATGGCTGGGAATTTTTTGGAGCATCCATCACCGACGGCACAGTAGAATTACCATTGGTGGATTCGGCTGATGCTGGCTCGGAATTGTGTAGACCTGGCGATCTTATTCCCGCAGCCGTCGAAGGAAAGATCGTTCTTTGCAGGCGCGGCGCCATTGCACGGGTTGCCAAAAGCTATGCTGTCTTTGAGGCTGGTGGCGCCGGCCCCGGCGATCCCTGGCGATCGACAAGCTGCCGCTGAACCTGGCCTACCTTTTCCTGATTCACCGGCTGTTTCCTGACGCTCCGGTCATATTCTTACAGCGCCACCCGCTGGACGTCTGCATCAGCTGCTATTTTCAGGCCTTCGAGCTTGAGGCGTCCATGGCTTACTTTCTCGACATCCGGCAAACGGCAAAGTACTACGACGCGGTAATGCAGGTGGCCGCACTGACAATGGTTCAGATCGACAACCCCTTGTACCAGTTGCATTACGAGGATCTCGTGGCTGACCCGCAAGGCCAACTCAGGGCATTGCTCCGTTTTCTCGCGCTGCAATGGGACGATTCGATACTGGAATACCGCCGGCAGGGCGGTGTAGAGACAAGCAATACGCCCAGTTATCAGCAAGTGTCGCAGCCGCTGCATACACAGTCCATTGGAAAGTGGCGGCATTACTCAAAACAGCTAGAATCCAGTCTTTCGATTCTGCAGCCGTGGGTGAAGGTCAGGAAGAACTGAACAACCGGGAAAAGAAAGGCCGCCAGAATGGGCGGCCTTTCACTCAGTCCGTAAATCACCCTATTTCATTTTCACGGATTCCCACAGCGCGCCATCGCCACAATCAATCTCGTTTTCATATCTGTCGTCAATGTCTTCAGCGGGCGATTCGGGGTAGTTATCCATGAACTCACCCCACTCCGCGAAATTGGGCGCAATCAGCATCATCGCGAAATCAACTTCACCCGCCTTGGCGGCGATCGGGAAATTCAAATACAGTTCCAGGTTTTCGCCACCCTTGACGGCCTTGGCGGCCTTGAACCATTCTGCTGCAATTTCTTCTACCTGGTCATCCGTGACCGCATCGTCCTGTTCACAAAGAAGGATGT
>CALKKN010000342.1 GCA_937995275.1 uncultured Lysobacterales bacterium
GATTTCTTGAGTTATCGAGCACTGCGACTGTCGGGGGCACTTTCACCAGAACGTGCCAAAGAGGAGTTGACCAAACTTCTGCAAGAGATACTCAAACGCTAAGGAGAGCTAGCACATGCACGACGGCACCAGAATCGATGAAATCGCCAACGGAATTTACCGCATCAGCACGCCGGTACCACCTTCAACGATTCCAGGGGGGTTCACTTTCAACCAATTCCTGATAAAGGACGATGACCCACTGCTTTACCATACCGGGCCTCGCAAGATGTTTCCGTTGATAAGCGCCGCCATCGAGTCTGTACTGCCCGTGCGGTCACTCCGTTACATCGGCTTTTCCCACTTTGAGGCGGACGAGTGCGGTTCTCTCAACGATTTCCTGGAAGCTGCTCCGGGCGCAGAACCCTTGTGCAGCCGCATTGCCAAGATGGTGAGCGTGGATGATGTTGCCCTTCGTCCGGCTCGTGCCCTGGGTGATGGCGAGGAGCTTGTGCTGGGTGTCCATACGGTCCGCTGGATCGACACGCCGCACCTTCCCCATGCATGGGAGTGCGGTCACTTGTTCGAGACGACGACCAGGACTCTTTTCTGCGGCGACCTGTTCACCCAAGGTGGACATCAACATGATCCGCTGACCAGTGACGACATCCTTGATTCCAGTGAGGAAATGCGTACGAATCTGGACTACTTTTCCCACACCCGCAATGCGCATGCTTTGATGGAAGAACTTGCGAAAACGTCTCCGCGGGTTCTCGCCTGCATGCACGGAGCTGCCTGGCAAGGTGATGGCGCCGAACTCTTACGGCTATTGGCAGGACGTTTGACCAACTAGGAGAAGACGACAGCTCAATGGCAGCCTGATTCGAATTCGAAAGAAATCCGCAACCCTTAACGGAAGTAACAGTCAGTCGAATAATTCTGTCAGGCTCCAAACCAAATGCGACATTCCACTGCAACAATAGCCTACATAGTCAAGGATTATGACGAAGCCATAAAATTCTTCGTGGAGAATCTTGGGTTCGAACTGATCGAGGATACCTGTCTGGAGCATGAGCAGCCTGGAAAGCGTTGGATCGTAGTAAAGCCTCGGGGCTCATCGGGATGTTCGCTGTTATTGGCCAAAGCAATTGGAGACCGGCAACTATCCGCCGTTGGCAACCAATCCGGTGGTAGAGCTTTCTTGTATTTGCATACTGATGACTTGTGGCGTGATTATGATGCGATGAAGGCCAATGGAGTTGTTTTTGCCAATCCCCCTCGCCAGGAAATGTATGGAACCGTGGCGGTATTCCTGGACTTGTAGGGCAATAAAAGGAGTCTCGCTTCACGGGCGACGGCTTCGCTCGGCCGCTTCTTTGGCTGCGCCAAAACCGCAACCTCGCTCTCGCCTGCCCTCGACTTACCCAACCGGGGTCGGCGGGTCGCCTGCGGCTCCTACAAGGGTGAAGGATGTTGCAGATGAAGAAGTACCGGAGAAGGACCCGCTTTACAGAAGCGGAGAAAGCCATGATGCGGGATCGTTGGCAGCAGGGCGATTCTCTGCTTGTTCCCGGAACCACCATCCAACCTCAATTCGCTCCGGCCGCATCCAGGTTGACGAGTTCCTGGAGACTGCGCCCGAGGTCCAGCAACTGGTCGTCAGCCGCCTGCAGTTCGCGATAGGCATCGGCAGCATGGTAACTGGCGCTGTCGCAGCCGGCCTCCGCGGACCGCGCCTCTGCGGCTGACACTTCCTGCAGGGCGTTGTCCAGCTTGAAGTGAATCAGCAGCAGCGTCTCGGTGTGCTCCTGCATTTCCGCCCGCAGCCGGGTCATGTCGGGACCGGGCGGCGGTTCGGGCTGCCGGCATGCGGCCAGTGAAAGCAGGAATGCCAGGGCGATTAGCGCGACTCGGATATGCATAGCAAGACTTCCTTGAATTTCGGCCGATCAATCGGCCCTGTCGTTCGCAGCCGCAGCCAGCGCCAGGATCCGCCGCGCCTGGTGCAGATGCGGCAGGTCCAGCATGACGCCGTCCAGCGCCAGCGTGCCGGCCCCGGGGTTGGCCGCGAACAGCTCCACGATGCGGCCGGCGCGTTCGACTTCCTCCGCGCTGGGCGTGAAGCAACGGTTGATCACCTCAACCTGGTCGGGATGTATGGCCAGCTTGCCGCCGAAGCCGTCGCGCCGCGCTTCCGCGCAGGAAGACTCGAGTCCTTCGGGGTCGCGGAAGTTCGCCCACAGCGTATCGATGGCCTCGACGCCCGCGGCATGCGCCGCGAACAGGCACAGGCTGCGCACGAACTGGTAGGGCGCGGTCCAGCGGCCGTCCGGTTCCCGGTTGGCGGTCGCACCGACCGCCGCGGCCAGATCCTCGGCGCCCCAGGTGATGCCGGCCAACCGCGTGGCGCAGCGGGCGTAATCGCCCAGCGAGAACAGCGCCTGCGGCGTTTCGGTGGCCACCGGCAGGATGCGGGTCGATCCGACCGAAAAATCGTGTTCCGCCTCGTAGGTGCCAAGGCGGCGGCCCAGGACTTCGACGTCGTCCGGCGACCGCGTTTTGGGCAGCACGATTCCATCCGGACGCAGCGGCATCACGGCCCCCAGGTCGGCGCCCGCCTCGACGTGGTCGAGCGGATTGATACGCACCCACAATTGCTGGCGCCGCGGGTAGGGGCGTTCGGCGAGATAGTCGCACACGAGGCCGCGCGCCGCCGCCTTGCGTTCCGGCATCACCGCGTCCTCGAGGTCGAGTATCAGCACGTCGGCCGCGAGGCCGGCGCTCTTGACGAGCTTTTTCTCGCTGTCGCCGGGCACGAACAGCCAGGATCGATGCGGACCGTGCCCTGCCGACGTCATACCTGCCGCCCCCTGAAATAAAAACCCGCCATGGGCCCTCCCGACACGACTGTTTGGTTTCGTGCGGGTCAGCTTACCTCAAGCGGTACGCTGCCGGAATCGTTCCAGACGATTTTCGATCAGCGAGTAGACCGAGGGCACGACCACCAGGGTCAGCAGCGTGGAACTGACCAGTCCGCCGATCACCGCCACGGCCAGCGGCGCATTGGTGGCGGCACCCGCCCCCAGCCCCAACGCGGCGGGCGAGAGGGCCAGAATGATGGTGGCCGAGGTCATCAGCACCGGCCGCATGCGGATCGGGCAGGCAGTCTTGAGCGCATCGTCGACACCCATGCCCTCGGCACGCATCTGGTTGGTCAGGTCGACCAGCAGTATCGAGTTTTCCGCGACCAGTCCGACCAGCAGCACGAGCCCGATCATCGAGTAGATGTTGAGGGTATGGCCCGTCAGCCACAGCGCGCCCACACCGCCGATGATGGCCAGCGGCTGGGCAACCATGATGATCAGCGGCTGGACGAACGAGTTGAACTGGCTGGCCAGCACCATGTAGACGAGGATCATCGCCGTCACGAAGGCGAACAGCATGTAGTTCACGGTCTTGCCGAATTCTTCGGCGCGGCCCGTCATGCGCACCGTGAAACCCGCCGGCAGAATCTCCCGGGAGACCCTCAGCACGGTATCGATGGCGGCGGCTTCCGCCAGCTTCGGTGTGCCGAGGAACGTCGCCGAATACTGCAGGTCGTAACGCGAAACGACCGCCGGGCCCTCGCTCTCCTTCATTGCGACCAGGTTATCGAGGCGGACCAGTTCGCCGCCCGGCGTGCGCAGGTGGATGCGACTGAGGTCGGGGGCCTTCAGCAGGCTGCCCTCCCCGGCTTTGAGGCGAATGTCGTAGCGCTCACCGTTGCCCGGGTCGTCGTTGTAGCGGGCCACGTCGTAACCGCCGGACAGGACGTTGACGGCCAGCGCCACGTCCCGCGTGGTCAGCCCCAGATTGCGTAAACGTTCACGGGCCGGCACCATCTCCAGCTGAGGAAGTTCGAGTTGCAGGTCGAGGTCCAGCGTTCCCAGCCCCGGCACCTGGTCCAGCCTCTGCTTCAGCTCTTGCGCGAGTTCGGCGACCCGCGTCAAATCGAGCCCCTGCAGCACGAATTGCAGCGGTTCGCCGCGCTGCCCGCCGACCATGGGCATCTCGGTGACGAAGACTTCCACGCCCGGAATCGTCTGGAATCGTTGCCGCAGCATTCCCATCAACTCGGCCTGCGAAACCGAGCGGTCGTCCCAGTGCACCAGCGAAACGATGACCGTGGCCAGGCTGACCTGGCGCGCCTGGTCGTCGCCGATGGTGGCGAAGGAACTGTCGACGGCCTCGTACTCGGACAGTATGGCCTCGACGCTCCCGACGCGGGACTCCGTGTACTCGATACTGGAACCCAACGGGGCCTTCACGGTGATCATGAAGCGCCCCTCGTCCTCTTCCGGCATGAAGCCCTTGTCGATCCAGATAAAGACGAACCCACTGAATACGACCACGCCGACAGCCGCGAAAACGACCACCCAGCGCCGCCCTAGGCTGGCGGCGACCAGCCTGCGGTAGGCCCGGTCCAGGGCTTTGAAACGACTCTCGATGAACCGGTAGAGGCGGCCATGCTGGTTGGAATACCTGAGATGGCGGGAACACAATGCGGGCGTCAGCGTCAGGGAAACGAACAGGGACACGAGCACGCCGACGGTGACCACCACCGCGAAGGACTGGAAGAAGCGCCCGACGATCCCTTCCATGAAAATGACCGGCGCAAAAATGGCGACCAGCGTGAGCGTCGCGGCCAGGACCGCGAACACCACCTGCCGGCTGCCGCGGACGGCGGCCTGCACCGGGTCGCGATTACCCAGCTCCCGCTGGCGGTAGATGTTCTCGAGCACGACGATGGCGTCATCGACCACGATGCCGATCAGCAGCAGCAGGCCCAGCAGCGTCATCGTGTTGAAGGTGAAGCCGGAAAAGTACATGACGGCGACGGCCCCCAACAGGGACACCGGGATCGCCGCGGCGATGATCAGCGTTCCCGACAGGCTTTTGAGGAACAGGAAGACCACCAGGGCCGTCAGCAGCGTGCCCATCACGATGTGTTCCTGGAGTGCGGTGACGATGTCCTCGATCAGGTCGGCATCGCTGTACGCGACGTCCAGCCGCATGCCCGGCGGCAGTTCGGGCAGGATATCCCGCTGCAGGCGGCGCTCGACCTCCTCGACGATCGCCACGGTGTTCGACTTCTGCACCTTGACGATGCCCAGCCCCACCGCCGGCTGGCCGTTGAAACTGGCGAACTCCCGGCGGTCGGCCAGCCCGTCCTCGATGTCGGCAATATCGCGCAGGCGGATCGGGGCGCCCGCGGGATAGGCCACGATCATCTCCTCCAGCTCCCGCGGGTTGTGGTACTCGAGATCCAGCTGGACCAGTTTTTCCAGCTCCCCGCCGACCAGGAACCCGCCCTGCAGCCGCACGTGCTCGGTGGCGAAAGCGCCGACCACGTCGTTGGCGGCGATGCCGAAAGCGGCCATGCGCTCCGGGTCGAGATTGACCCGGATGGTGCGCTCCCGCTCGCCGCCGAGCCGCACCTCGCCCACGCCGTCGATGGTCTCCAGGCGTTTCTTGACCACGTTGCGGGCGTATTCATTCAACTGCTGCAGGGTGCGGTCGCCGGTCAACGCCAGCCACAGGATCGGCAGCGAGCCGAACTCCACCTTGGCCACCACCGGCGGATCGGCTTCCTTCGGCAGGCGCGGCAAGACCTGGTTGATCTTGGCCTGGACCTCGTTGAAACCGATGTCCACGTCCTTGCCGAGCCCGAAGCGCACGAGAACCACCGAGACCCCGGGCGCCGAGGTCGAGCGGATGTGTTCGATGCCCGGCACGCTGTTGACCGAGGTTTCGATCAGGTTGGCGATGCTCGAGTCGATGATCTCGGGGCTGGCGCCCGGCAACACCGTGCGGATGGAGATCATCGGGAAGTCGATGTCGGGAAAACGGTCCACCCCGATGCGGTCGAAGCTGATCACGCCGAACAGCAGCAGGGCGCCCGAGAGCATGTAAGCGAAGACGTGCCGCTTGATCGAGAGTTCCGGCAGGCTCTTGCCGGCCCTCTGCAGGGCCGGTTCGGGCCGCGCGGTAACCGCCGGGCTGCTCACGGCTGCCCCTCCGCCACGGTAACCCGCGCGCCATCGCTCAGGTAGTAGGCTCCCTCAGCGACCACTGTCGTTCCCGCCCGGACGCCCTCACGGATTTCGATCCAGCCGTCCTGGCGCGCACCGACCACGACGGGCTGCTGCCGCACGCTGGGCGGCTCACCGCCCTGCAGCAGGTAGACGACATCGCCGGCCGGCCGCTTCACAACGGACAGCACCGGCACGACCACCGCGCCGGACCGCCGCTCGACCAGCGCGATGCCCTCGACCGTGGCCTCCGGCCGCCACGGGCCGGGATTGGCGATATCGGCGATCGCCACCAGCGCCTGGTTCATGGCGCCGACCTGGGGCCGAATTTCGTCAATGGCCGCCCCGAGTTCGAGCTCGGGAGCGATCGGGCTCCTAAGTACCAGCGACTGGCCAACCCGCAGCTGAGCCGCCACCGTTTCCGGAAACGGCAGCAGGGCCCGCAGCCCCTTTGTGTCCGTAACCGTCAGCAGCGGCGACCCGACCGTGGCGAAATCACCGACGGATACGTGGCGCCGCTCCACCACGCCGTTGACCGGGGAGACCAGGCGGGCCTTCCGGAGGCGGTCCTCGACGATCGCCAGGCGGGCCTCGGCCGCCGCCATCGACGCCTGGTACACCGCCAGCTGGGCTTCGGCGTCGTCCAGCCGCTCCTGCGGCATCACGTCGTGGGTCTTCAGATCGCGGTAACGCTCTACGCGCCGCTGCTCATTGGCAATGCTCGCGGCCAGTTCCTGGATGGACGCCTGCGCTTCCCGCCGCGACAGCTCGAGGGCCGTCGTGTCGAGCCGGATCAGTTCCTGCCCCTCCGCAATGGCTTCTCCCTCGTCCACCAGGACTTCGACGACGCGCGCGTCGATTTCGGCGGCGAGCTGCGGGGCATTGCGGCTGACCAGGCGGCCCACCGAGTAGAGCTCCACCCGGACTTCCTGCTGGCGGGACTCCGCCACGGTCACGGCAATGGATCGGGTTCCTTCCTCGACCGTAGCGCTCGCTGCGGGCTGATCCCCGCAGCCGGCCAGGAGGGCGATGGCAACTACGCCAGAGAGGACGAAACCCCAGGTACGATTGTGCCGGCCGTTCATCCTGCGGCCCTCCCGCCGGCCGGTTCCGCCAGCATGCCGTTCAGCAGCACATCGGTCATCTGCTGCGAGTAGTGGCCCGGGTCGCGGATAAAGTCGGCCTCGGGGATCTGCCGCAGCAGGCCGTGGACCTGGAAATAGAACAGGTCCGCGCCCATCAGCAGCGTTGCGCACAGGCCGGGATCCAGGTCGTCGCGCAACAGGCCGGCCCGCTGCCCCGCGTCGAAGATGGCTATCATCCGGTTGACGATCCCGCCAAGCACCTGCTCCACCACGGTCCGGCTCGTCTGCTCGTCGCCCGAAAACGCCTCGCGCAGCACCAGGCGCACCCGCGCCGCGTTGTCGAACAGGTGCTCGAGATGGGCGCCGGCGAAGGCCTGCAGGCGGTGCTCGAAGGAACCCCTGCCTTCGGCGAGGTTTTCGATCAGCGAAGTCAGTTCCTGCGCGCTGCGCCGCATGATCGCGAAGAACAGCGCCTCTTTCGACGCGAAGTGATGGTAGATGTTGGCCTTGCTGACGCCCGCCGCCTCGGCGATGCGACGCATGGACACCCCATCGTAGCCGTTCTCGGAGAACAGCCGGGTGGCGGCGTCGAGGATGGCCGCCTCACCGGCGGATTGGGGGATTTCCTTCGGGATGGCGGCTGGTGCCGGCATGATTCGATTCCTGCAATAACGTCACTGACCGGACGGTCGGTTAGTTAATTTGGAACATTTTGCCGGTAATTGCAATAGCGCAAGTCAAGTTCCCCCTATTCCGCCGCCGGAGGGCCCAAATCGAGGTCCGGATAATCGGCGGTCTTGCCCCTGGCCATCGCTTGCAACGCGGTCACCATGTCCTGCCCGAATGCCAGGTTGGCGAGGGCTGCCTGGCGCAATTGCCGCTCGATTGTCAGGCTTTCCTCGCCCACCAGGGCTTCCTTGGTGTATCTGACGGTCAGCGGCGAATTGGCGGCAATCTGACCGGCGATTGCTCGCGCCGCGGCCAGCGTGTCCGCGCCGGAATCGAACACCTGGTTGACCAGCCCCCAGCGCAATGCTTCCTCCGCTGAAAATCGGCGCCCGGTGTAGACCAGTTCGCGCGCCACGCCCGGCGGGACCTGGCGCGCCAGGCGCTGCAACCCGCCCAGGTCCGCCACCAGCCCGACCTGCACTTCCATCAACTGGAAGAACGCGTCGCTGCTGCACACGCGGATGTCCGCCGTGCAGGCCAATTCGAGGCCGGCGCCGATACAGCCCCCCTGCACGGCCGCGATCACCGGCACCCGGCAGCGCTCCAGCCCGAGAAAAGCATCCTGCAGCCGGCGGATGTCGTGGTTCATGCGGTCCCGGGCACGGCCGGAATCCTCAGAAGCGGCCGCCAGCAGGCCGCCGACGAAACCAAGGTCGATCCCCGAGCAGAAGTGTTCGCCTTCGGCGGCGAGCACGACGGCCCGGATCCCGGGGTCAGCGGCAATCCGCCCCAGCTTCAGGGGCAAATCCGCCCAGAACTCCGCGTCCAGGCTGTTGCGGCGCTGCGGGTTGGACAGAACCAGTTCGGCAATGCCTTCCTCGGCACTCAGGTTGATGGCAGTCATGGCCACTCCTCACTCTAGGGTTTTGATTCAGTTTCGGCGGCGGGTTCGCCCGCCAACACCCCGGGATCAGGCCGGTTCGGGCACGAGCTTGGACGCCGGGACCTTTTCTTCACGCAGCCGCAGCAGGCTGGGCAGCAGGATCAGGGTAAACAGCGTACTGACCAGCATGCCGCCGACAATGACCGAAGCCATGCCGCGGTACAACTCGGTGCCGGCGCCCGGCATCATCATCAGCGGCAACATGCCGAAAATGCTGGTCGTCGTGCTCATCAGGATCGGCCTGAGCCGCAGGCGCACGGCGCTTTCCACCGCGTCGCGCCGGGCCATCCCCTCGCGCTCGGCGTCGCGGGCGCGGTAAACCAGCAAGATCGCATTGTTGACGACCAGGCCCAGCAGGATCACGAAGCCGATCATGGTCAGCAGGTCCATCTGCTGCCCGCCCGAGGCGAACAGCGCCAGGTCGACGGTTCGCAATGCCAGGATTCCACCCACCGTGGCCATCGGAATCGTCATGATGACCAGCAGGGAATCCCGGAAGGAGCGGAACAGCGCCGAGATCAGGAGGTACAGGATCACGACCGCCAGCAGGAAACTGCCGCTCATGCTGGTCAGCGCCTCCTCAAGCGCTTCAGCCGTTCCCCGGTACTTTACGATACCTCCCGCAGGCATGCTTTCCAGAATCGCCGGCGCCACCCGTTCCCTAATGGAATAGAGTGCTTCCTCGATGGCCATGCCGGCCGGCGGCGTGACCTGCAGCGTCAAGGTCCGTTTGCGGTCGATGCGCCGGATGTTCGACGGCCCGGCTGTCCGCGTCACCGACGTCAGCTCGCCCAGTGTCTGAACAGTGCCATTAGCAGTCGCCACCGGCAGCGAACCCAGCTCCTCCGGCGTGTACCAACCCTGGGCTCGCATGACTACGTTGTAGCGTCGACTGCCGTCGAAATACTCTCCCAAAAATGCGCCGTCGCCCATCGCCCGAATCACCGTGGCCAGCTGTGAGCGGTTCCATCCGACCTCAGCTATCTTACGGTCGTCCGGTAGCAGTCGAAGTTCGGGTTCCGCGAGTTCCAGTCCAGGTACGGGGCGAATACTAGCGCCGGGCAGCGCTTCGTTGACCCTTAAAAAACCCTCACGGCCCGCTTTCAGCAAGGACTCGAAGGATTCCGCCGACAGGTCGATATCGATCCGCCGGCCGCCCCGACCTCCACCGAAAATCGGGCTCCGCTGCACGAACCCGAAGGTATCAGGGAACCCCGCCATGACCTCACGGTTGAAAATCTGCACAAGTTCGTCGACCTTTCCGGCATCCACGGCCTCGCCCCCGATGAAAGTGCCCCAGCCCCGGGCGCTGCCGAGAAAATACTTTTTCAACGCAGGTGCCTTTTCGCCCTTCAGGTAGGGCTCCAGCCGTTCATCGATGACCCCCACCAGTTCTTCCTTGGCGGTCATCGTTCCAATACCCGGCGGCGTCACCATGAAGCCCATGAAGAAATTCCGCTTTCCCTCCGGAAGGTAGTCGGCCGGGGGCAACAGCAGCGCGACGATCAGGAATGGGGTGAGTGTCAGCGCGGCGATCCAAGTCCAGCGGCGCCGCGGACTGTCGGTCCAGGACATGATGTGACTGGTGATCCAGCGCCACCAGTTGCGGTGGCGGTCATCGATGGCATCCCCCTTGATCCAGTTCGCTGCGGCTGTCGGCAGAACTGTCACCGCTACCAGCAACGAGGCTATAACGGCCGCCGATATCGTGACCGCCAAGTCGCTGAACAGCTGGCCGGCTTCGTTCTGGAGAAAAATCACCGGCATGAAAATCGCCACGGTCGTCGCCGTCGAAGCCAGTAGGGCGCCCCACACCTGGCTGACGCCGCGCATTGAGGCCGCGTCGCCCTCCAGCCCCACCTCGCGTTGCCGGAAGATGTTCTCCAGAACGACGATCGCCGCGTCCAGCACCATGCCGGTCGCGAAGGCCAGTCCGGCAAGGGAAATGATGTTCAGTGTCCGACCGCTGAAGTAAAGCACCATGAACGCGATCATCAGGCACATGGGAATGCTGAGCGCGACGATGACCGTGGCGCGGAACTTGCGCAGGAACCACCAGAGCACCACGACCGCCAGCGACACGCCGAGGAGCAAGTTATTGCGCACCATGGTGACCGAGGAGGAAATATAGGTGGTAATGTCGGTTTGCTGAACAATCTGCAGGCCCGCCCGCTTCAATTCGTTGTCCGCCAAGCTCGCCACCTCCGCCTTGATGCCGTCCATGACTTCGTAAACGTTGACGCCGGACTCAGGGGTAACATTCATGCCGATCGAAGGCCCACCGTTCTGGTGCAGTACGTTGGTCGGATCAACCATAGCCATTTCGACCCGCGCGATGTCTCGCAGAAAGACGGGCCGCCCGTCCCGCCACTCGAGCACCAGATCGCCCAGCGTACTGACGTCGTATTTGCCGCTGAACCGCAGGGTGTATTCCCGGCGTCCAACCTCGTTCAAGCCGGCTGATACATCCGTGTTGCTGCCAAGCCGTTGTCCGACACTCGTAAGGTCGAGCCCGATGCTGGCTGCCTTGAACGGGTCGAACGTAATCCGCACCTCGTGCTCCCGCCCGCCAAATGTTCCTACCCTGGAGACACCCGACACCCGTTCGAGACGGGTTACAACGACCGCATCGACAAAATCCTGATAACTCTCGACCGGCCGAGGATTGTCCGGAGACGCCAGAATGGCGAACCAGGCAATCACCCTGTCCATGCTGTTGGTGCCGACCCGGATGACCGGTTCAGTTGCGTCCGGCGGGTACCTCGGCACCTGGTTGAGTCGGCTCATCACCTCGATCAGTGCGCGGTTCATGTCCGTGCCAATCGCAAACTGCAAATTGACATATCCGTTGCCATAGCTGGCCGTCGACTGGAGTTTCAGGAGGCCGGGAATGCTGCGCAAAACGTCTTCTTGCGGTTCGATGATCTCCGACTCGATCTCGTTCGGCGCGGATGCCCGCCAACCGGTGAAGATACTGATTTCCGGCCGCGAGATTTCCGGGGTCATCTGTATTGGTAGCCGGAACAAGCTGATCAAGCCGAAAATCGCGATCAAAATGCAGACCACCACTACCGCGACCGGGTTGGAAAGGGAGATTCTGGTCAACGTCA
>CALKKN010000343.1 GCA_937995275.1 uncultured Lysobacterales bacterium
CTGCACCGACAGTTCGACTTCCCCCGCCAGGATCACGTACATGACCTCGGCCGGTTCACGCTCCGAAAAGATGACGGCCCCGGCCTCGAACTCCTCCACGGAGTCCCAGTCGCGGAACAGCTTCTTGATGTTCATGGCGTATCTTCCTGCGTTCTCAACCCCCGCACCCAGTCCACGACGGCGCGGGCCCAGGTTTCGCCGTCCTCTTCCTGGATGAAGTGCCGCCCCTGCAGCGTGATGTGCGGCTGGTTTCGGGTGCCCGGCACCTGTTTAAGGAACGGCTTGTCGCCGCCGGCCATGATCGGGTCGGCGTCCGAAAAACACATCAGTGCGGGCTTGTGCCACTCCGTCAGGACCTTCCAGGCTGCCCGGTTCGCCGGCACGGCCGGGTCGTCAGGCCGGGTGGGCACCAGCATCGGAAACTGGCGCGCGCCTGCTTTGTAATCCTCGGACGGGAACGGCGCGCGATAGGCGTCGGCCTCGCCCTCGGCCAGGTCCCCGCGGTCGAACAGGTTGACGATGTAGCCCGCGTCGAACTCCGGGTCTTCCTGGCTGAATTCGCGCCAGCGGTGGAACGCCTTGTTGATCGCATGGTCGCCGGTCGGCAGGGCGGTATTCGACAGAGAAAAGCGGGCGAAGCGCTCCGGCAGCTCCGCCACCATGCGCAGCCCGATCAGGCCGCCCCAGTCCTGTCCCAGCAGCGTGACATCGCACAGGCCCATCGACACCAGCCAATCGGTCATCCAGCGGACGTGTTTCGCGTAGGTGTAGTCGCTGCGTTCCGAGGGTTTGTCCGAGCGGCCGAAGCCAACCAGGTCCGGCGCCAGCGTCCGGAAGCCGGCGTCGGCGAAGATCGGGATCATCTTGCGGTAAAGGTAGCTCCAGGTGGGTTCGCCGTGCAGGCACAGCACGACAGGGCCGTGAGCCGGGCCTTCGTCGATGTAGTGAATGCGCAACCTGCCGAGGTCGGCGTCGACAATTTCAGTG
The DNA here is from genome assembly GCA_937995275.1 of uncultured Lysobacterales bacterium. Lineage (GTDB taxonomy): Bacteria > Pseudomonadota > Gammaproteobacteria > Xanthomonadales > SZUA-36 > CALKKN01. The sequence continues at coordinate 988 of CALKKN010000343.1, forward strand.
TAATGGGGTTCGAACGGGAAGCCCGGCAGGTTCTCAAACCGATCGTCGGGCGTGCGCAGTACGGTCATGGCCACTCCTTGATAAGCTGAATCTGCCCGGCGCCCGGCGGCGCCACCAGTGCGCCAGCCGGAATCCGAGCAACGCAGCCAGCACGGCTGCGTAGATCAATGCTTCAAGGGTATCCAGTTTGACCTGCCAGTAAAAGTGCCACACGCCCAAAATGGCAATCGGGTACACGAGGCGATGCAGCTGCTGCCAGCGGCGGCCGAGCCGGCGCATCATGCCCCTGGTCGACGTCACGGCCAGCGGGATGAGCAGGACCAGCGCCGTCATGCCGATCGTGATATAGGGCCGCTCGGCAATGTCCTCGAAAATTACGGCCAGGTCGAACCGCTGGTCGAGGCCGGCGTATACCAGGAAATGCAGCAGGATGTAGAAAAACGCGAACAGGCCCAGCATGCGGCGGAACCGGATCAGCCAGTTCCAGCCGGTCAGGCGGCGCAGGGGCGTTACCGCCAGCGTGATCAGCAGGAATTTGAGGCCCCACTTGCCGTTGCGGTGAATCAACTCCTCGACCGGGTTGGCGCCCAGGGCCATGCCGCCCACGCCGAACGTCTCCAGCACCAGGACGGCCAGGGGCACCAGGCAGAGCAGGAATACCAGCACTTTCAGGGCACGGACCGTGCCCGGGCTCAGCGTCTGCAGCATCAGTAATTCTTGCGCAGGTCGAGACCCGCGTAGAGCGAAGCCACCTGCTCGGCGTAGCCGTTGAACATCAGCGTGGGCTGCTTTTCGGCGAACACGCTCGCGCCGATGCGCCGCTCGCGCGCCTGGCTCCAGCGCGGGTGGTCGACCTCGGGATTGACGTTCGCGTAGAAACCGTACTCGCGCGGCGTGGCCAGGGCCCAGGAGTTTTTCGGCTGGCGGGACGTGAACTCGATCTCCACAATTGACTTGATGCCTTTGAATCCGTACTTCCAGGGAATGACCAGGCGCAACGGGGCGCCGTTCTGGTTGGGCAGTTCCTTGCCGTAAACCCCGACCACCATCAGCGTCAGCGGGTGCATGGCCTCGGCCATGGTCAGGCCCTCGACGTACGGCCAGCGCAGGACCGCCCGGCGCTGCCCGGGCATCCGGTCCGGATCGAAGAGGGTCTTGAAACGCACGTATTTCGCCTTGGAGTTGGGCTCGAATCGCTTGAGCAGGTCGCCCAGCGGAAACCCTACCCACGGCACGACCATCGACCACGCCTCCACGCAGCGATGCCGGTAGACACGGTCCTCCAGCGCGTGCGGTCCCACGATATCGGCATAGTCATACTTGCCCGGCTTGTCACATTCGCCGCCGACCTTGACGGTCCAGGGCTCGGTGACGAACTCCTGGGCGTTGCGATAGGGGTCTTCCTTGCCGGTGCCGAATTCGTAGAAGTTGTTGTAGGTCGTGACGTCTTCCCAGCTGTTGGGCGTCTCGTCCGTGCTGAAAGGCCCGGGAACCGTTTCCAGGTCACGCAGGCTGGCCGAGGCGCGGCCGGGCAGCGCCAGCGCCGTGGCGCCGGTCAACGCAGCCCCGACCGCCAAGCCCGCGTCGCGGATGAAGCGGCGGCGGCTGACGAAATTGGCCTCGCTGGTGATCTCCCAGGAACGGATACGGTTGTCTGGTTTCATGGTCTGACCCAAGGTGATTCGCCCACAGGACCGGGGCACGGCCCATTACATTACGCGAGCATGCCATAGCCGCGATTTTCGCAGCCGGCCGCCCAGCCGCGACAGGGCGGATTTTGGCCTATCATGACAGGTATTGCAAAGGAGACGCCACCCACCATGCACGCGCTGATCGCGGACACGCGCGCCCCGCCCTATTGCTGGAGGATACGATGTTCATCGCTACCTGCCACTGCCAAAATGTACGAATTGAAATTCAGGAATTGCCGGTAACAGTTACGTCGTGCAACTGCTCACTGTGCCGGCGTTACGGTGCGCGGTGGGCCTACTTCAGCCGTGACCAGGTCCGGCTCGAGGCTGAACCGGGGACGCTGTCAAATTATTGCTGGGGCGATCGATTCATCGACTTTTGGCACTGCACGGTTTGCGGCTGCCTGACGCACTACACGAGTGTCGACACCGAGCCCGGAAGCCGTTTCGCCGTCAACGCCCGCATGCTTCCGCTGGAGGTCATGGAGTCGCTGCCCGTCCGCCATTTCGACGGCGCCGACACCTGGCAATACCTCGACTAGAGTCCGGGCAGCAGCCAGCCGGTGCGCTGCCGGTAGTCCGCCCACTCGGGGTAACGCAACATGCTGGCCTCTTTCAGCGCCATGTTGACCACGAAGATGCCCAGCCACACCCAGGTCAGCACCAGCACCGGCAGCCAGTGCCACACCATCAGGGCAAAACTGCCGTAGACCATCATTTCGCCCAGGTAGTTGGGATGACGGACGTAACGGAACATCCCGTCGGTGATCAGGCCGGGCCGGACCCGCAGCGTGTAGAATTTCTGCGCATCCGCCGCCACCATGATCACGGTGCCGAGCATGCACAGGCTGATGCACAGTGCGAACCAGGCGCCGTCCGGCAGGGGATAGTCCGGTTGCGACACACCGGAAATCAGCAGCCAGCCGAACACCCAGTACCACCCCAGCACGCCGACGAAAGCCAGTATCCCGCCGCCGACGGTGATACGCACCTGCCAGCCAGGGTCGGGAAGTGCCATGTCCTTGATGAACCAGGCGAGGCCGTAACTTCCCTGCATGGCGAGATACACCCAGGCAGCCATGGAAAAATTGCCGTACAGCCACATCAGCAGTCCCAGGAAGAAGAACGTGCCACATTTCTGAAAGTTGATCACCCAGGCGAATTTCCAGGGTCGCGGCCCGCCGCCGAAATCGTGCACCAGGTAATCCGTGGTCCGCCGCATCCGGACGGCCCAGGCAGGCCGCCCGTTCCCCGCAGTCGTCTTTGCATCCATTTTTGGTCGTAGGCTCCTGTTAAACGGACATAAACCCGTTTATCATAGGCCATTGCTTTTCTCCAGCGGTACAACCGAGTGCATTACCCCGCGATGAATCGAAAATTCACGGCCCTGGCCGTGCTGTTCACGTTACTGTCCCTGCCCAGCGCATTCGGCAATATCAGCGATGCCCGCATGCTGAAGTTCTACCACACCCACACCGGGGAGCAGATCGAGGTGACCTACTTCAGCAACGGCGCCTACCGTGACGAGGCGCTCGACCGGCTGAACCGCTTCCTGTCGGACTGGCGTAACGGACAGGGCCGCGCGATCGATCCCGACCTGATGGATATCCTGTGGGATATTCAGCAGGTCACCGGCAGCCGGGACACCTACGAGGTCATTTCAGCCTACAGGTCGCCTGAAACCAATGCGATGCTGCGGAGCAGAAGCTCCGGCGTGGCCAAAAACAGCCAGCACCTGCACGGCAAGGCCATCGACGTGCGCCTCCGCGGCGTCGATACCCGCATGTTGCGGGACACCGCCCTCGAGCTGCAACGAGGCGGGGTCGGCTATTATGCAAAGTCCGACTTCGTCCACGTGGACACCGGGCGGGTTCGCAGCTGGTGACAAGGAGTCTCGCTTCCCTGCTCCGGCCTGCGGCTCCTTCACAACGCCTGCGATGCAGGCAAACCCAGGAAACAAAGTGAATCTCAAATTGCACCGGTCTTTCGCCGCCGCGGCGGCCTCCCTCCTGCTCCTCGCCCCGCTTTGCCCACGGCTGGCCGAGGCGCAGGAGCCGAAATCCCTGTCACCGACCGGCGCCGAGATCCGGCGCCTGTTGGAGAGCGACTCGCTGACCATCGTCGGCACCGACATCCTGGCCCAGGACATTCTGCTGCAGGCCTACAGTGAGGCCGGCTTCGAGCCGTTCTGGACCGATTCCGGGAACATCCAGGAACTGCTGGACCTGATCACCAACGCCGAAGAGCACGGCCTCAACCCGGAAGACTACGGCGAGGCGGCCATCCGGCAGGTGCTGTCCGGCACCACGGGAAACGAGCCTGCCCCGAAAGTGGCACAGACCGATATCCTGCTGACCGAAAGCCTGCTGCGGTACGGCTACCACCGCCGCTTCGGCAAGATCAAGGCCAACCGGCTCGACCCGGACATCAATTTCCGCCGCGAATCGTTCAGCAACCAAAGCCCCGGAACGACCCTCCGGCAGGCCCTGGGCGCGCCCACCCTGGAGGGCTTCATCGACGTGGTCGCGCCGGCCGGACCGGTCTACAGGGCATTGCAGGGCTGGCTGAAGCAGTACCGCGAAATCGCCGTGGCCGGCGGCTGGCCCACGGTGCCGGAGGGCCCGACGCTGCGGGTCGGCGATCGCGATCCGCGCGTCCGGCAAATCCGGGCCAGGCTGCAGGTGACCGGGCAGCTTCAGGGCGGGGCGCCCGCCGAGCCGGATGGGTTCGACACCGCACTGGAAGACGCCGTCAGCACGTTTCAGCGGCACCACGTGCTGGAGGCGGACGGCATCGTCGGCCGCAACACCCTGGCGGCCATGAACGTGCCAGTGAGCCAGCGGACCGACCAGCTCAGGCTGTCGCTGGAGCGCCTGCGCTGGGTCAACCAGGAAGCGGCCGACACCTTGGTAGCGGTCAACATCGCGGGATTTCGGGCGTTCTTTTTCAAGGATGGCGAGCTCGCCTGGGAAACGCGCGCGATGGTGGGCAAGACCTACCGGCAGACACCCACGTTCCGGGGCGAAATCGCTTACCTGGAATTCAATCCCACCTGGACCATTCCGCCGGGCATACTGCGGAACGACACGTTGCCGGCGATCAAGCGCGACCCCGGCTACCTGGCGTCGAAGAATATCCGGGTGCTGGACAACAACGGCCGGGAGGTCGACCCCTCGACCGTCGACTGGAACCGGTACACGAAAGGGGTGCCGTACACGCTGCGGCAGGACCCGGGGCCGAACAACGCGCTGGGCACGGTCAAATTCATCTTTCCGAATCCGCA
>CALKKN010000344.1 GCA_937995275.1 uncultured Lysobacterales bacterium
GTCTCGATGAAGCGCGGCAGCTGGCGGAGGACATCAGTCGCGTCGCCTGTCTGGCCGGCCTGCCCTGCAACGCCCTCGTGACGAACATGGACCAGCCCCTCGCCTCCTGTGCCGGCAACGCGCTGGAGGTACAGGAGGCCATCCGCGTCTTGCGGGGTGAGAGTCCCAATGAGCGACTGCTTGACGTTGTGCTGGATCTCAGCGCGGAGTTGTTGCGGCTCGGGGGTCTGGCCGCCGACGCCCCGGAAGGGCGCGCCGCCGCCGGCAGCGCGATCGAATCGGGTCGGGCCGCCGAGCGTTTTGCCCGCATGGTGCGCGGTCAGGGAGGGCCCGCCGGGCTGCTCGAAAGCCCCGCTGCGCACTTGCCCGCGGCGCCGCTGTCCCGACCGGTGACGGCCGAGGCGTCAGGCTTCGTGACGGCGATCGACACGCGGGCCGCAGGCATGATAGTCGTAGGGCTTGGCGGCGGGCGCCACCGCGCGGAGGATGCCGTCGACCCCGCGGTGGGCCTGTCCGGGTTGGCCGTCCTTGGGCAGAACGTCGAAAAGGGCCAGCCGATCGGGGTGGTTCATGCCGCGAACGAAGCGGAATGGGAGCGGGCGGCGGGCGCCCTGCGGCGGGCCTACCGGATCGGTGAAGACCCCCCCGGCGCGGAGCCGGTAGTGGCCTGCCATGTTCAAGGAGAAGTTGCCGATGGTCCAGTTTGACGACACCCTGAAGACGCTGAAAGAGCGCGCCGTTCGGGCCGCGGGTTTTTCCCACAGTCCTTATAGCCGCTTTCCGGTTGGCGCCGCAGTGATCAGCGCAGCCGGGCAGGTATATGCCGGTTGCAACGTCGAAAACGCCTCGTTCGGGCTCACGCAGTGCGCCGAACGGGCCGCGTTGACCGCCGCCGTCGCCGACGGCGTGTTGCCGGGTTCGCTGCAGACGCTTCTGATTTATACGCCGGGCAATCAGGCCCATGCGCCCTGCGGCGCCTGCCGTCAGGTCATGCAGGAACTGATGGCGCCGGACGGCCTGGTGGTTTCCTGTTGCGACGGCGACGAGAGACGGGCCTGGTCCCGCTCGGACTATCTGCCCGATCCGTTCTCGGCGGACGTGCTGTTGAACCGGCCCCCCCCCAAACGCTGAAAACCCCTGTCACACCCGGGCCAGGGAGCTTCCCGCACACCGTACGTCCCTCTCAGAAAATGCCCGGTATCAGAATCTTCCGCTGCGCCGGGTAATCCGCGAAACGCTGGCGGTACCACCGGTGGTTCGAAATGGCGCGTGGCGCGAGGTTGCAGAACGTAAACAGAGCGAAAGCCAGGCCTGCCAGCGACCAGGTCAGGATCGCCCACCCGGTCCACTGAATGATTTCCCCCAGGTAGTGGGGAGAACTCACCTGGCGGAAGAGACCGCCGCCGGGGATCCGGTAGGCGCATTCACCGGGTCGGCGCAGCGAGCGGATGACGTGGTCGGCGTGGCAGTGAATCGCGAACCCGGTCCAGAAGACCAGGGCTCCCAGCAGAAAATGCGGCGTCAGCAGGGATTTGCCGGCGGCCGCGTTGCCGATCAGGGCATTGGCATTGTTGTAGCCGTTGAGGATGTTGAATGCGATGGCGAACAGCACCAGCAGGGCAGGGAACGTCTTGCCGGACGGACGCATCAGCGCCGGAAACAGCACGGTTCGATAGGCATAGTGAACGACCCAGAACGCGAGCGGCAACCAGGCTACCGCAGCGGCGCGGGCGGGGCTGTCCAGAACGAGCCAGGTGATAACCACCAGGGCCGGCAGTTCCATGACGAACCAGGCGAGGCGGCTGGACAGGTTCGGCCCCCACCCCGGCTGGTGGTGCCGGCCGTAGGGCGCCGTCACCCAGAGCAGGCTGAGCAACACGACGGGGCACAACAGGAACTGGATCGAAAGCGGTACGTCCACGTGCGCATCTTGCCAGAATTCCGATACCATTCGCGAGTGTCCCTCAATTACCGGCAAATTCCGATGAAAATCCTGTTCCGAAAAATCCACCGCTGGCTGGGCTTGCTGATGGCCTTGCAGATCATCGCCTGGATGGCCAGTGGACTGTGGTTCAGCCTGTATCCGATCGAGGAAATTCGTGGCGAACATCTGACGGTCGGCCCGCCGGCGCTGGCGTTGCGCCAGAGTCCCGATGACTTTGCCGGACTGCCGTCGGCGTCCTCCCTGCGTGAGGTCCTGGACATGCATTTCGAGCAGCCCTGGACACTGCGATCCGCCTCGCTGATCCGCCGGGACGGGCAAATTCTCTGGCGGGTAGCCGGAGAGCACGCCGATCGGCCGTTCACGCGCCTGGTTGGCGCGGGAGGCGTGCTGCCGCCCATGACACGGGATGCGGCAGTGCGCCAGGCGCAGGACTGGGTTCTGGAACCGGGCGAGCTGCGCGGTGTCGAGTTGCTGGAACACGCGGCGCCGGATTCGGAAGTGCGCGGCCGGCCGCTGCCGGTCTGGAAAGTGAGTTTCGAGGGGCCCGAGTCGCTCAATCTCTACCTGGACCCCTGGACCGGCGAGATGCTGGCGCGGCGTACGGACCGCTGGCGCGTGTTCGACTTCCTGTGGATGCTACACATCATGGATTTCCAGACGCGCGACGATTTCCACCACCCCTTGCTGCAGATTGCGGCGGCGCTGGGTCTTATCGTCGCACTGGGCGGCGTGGTGCTGTGGGCACTCACCACCCCCGTGTTCCGCAGCAGGCCGCGGGTCCGCTAGAGGATGCGCAGGACCTTCGCGCCGCGGATCCCGCCCTGCTTCAGCTCCGCAAGAGCCCGGTTGGCCTCCTCCAACGCGAAGGGCGTGACGTGCGGCTGCAGCGGAATTTCCGCGGCCAGCCGCAGGCATTCGGCGACGTCGCGGCGCGTGACATTGGCGACCGTCGTCAGCGTTTTTTCGCGCCACAGGTGCCGGTCGTAGTCGAGTTCGGACAGTTCTGCCCTGTCGCCGGCCTCCTTGCGGATGGCGTTGATGACCAGGCGGCCGCCGGGCGCCAGTGCCTCCATGCCGGCCAGCACCGGTAGCCAGGCGGGGGTCGTATCGATGATGGCCTGCAGTAGGGCCGGCGGTTGATCTGTCGTGGCACCCGCCCAGGTCGCCCCGAGGCTGAGCGCGAACTCCCGTTCCGCGCCGGCGCGGGCAAAAACGTGGATTGGCGAATCCGGGTACAGGTGACGGGCCATCTGCAGCACGAGATGCCCGGAGGCGCCGAAGCCGGTCAGGCCCAGCAGTTGCCCATTTTGAAGTTGGCAGAGGTGCAGCGCCCGGTAGCCGACCGCGCCGGCACAGAGCAGCGGCGTTGCCTCGAGGTCGCCGATTCCGTCGGGAAGCCGGTGGGCAAAGGCCTCGGGTACCGTCATGTACTCGGCGTAGCCGCCCGGAGCGTCGCGGCCGCAGGCCCGGAACCCGGGGCACAGGTTCTCCCTACCCTCGAGACACCACTCGCAACTGCCGCAGGCGCTGTGAATCCAGGCCACTCCGACCCGCTTGCGGAGCAGATCGCGGCAGCACTTCGGACCCTCCGTGACCACGGTGCCGACGACCTGGTGCCCGGGCGTCAT
>CALKKN010000345.1 GCA_937995275.1 uncultured Lysobacterales bacterium
GGCCAGATCCAGTGCGCAGTTCAGCGCCGTCTGCCCGCCCATCGTGGGCAGCAGCGCATCGGGCCGCTCCTGGGCGATGATCTGCTCGACGATGCGCCACTGGATCGGCTCGATGTAGATGGCGTCCGCGGTCTCCGGATCCGTCATGATGGTCGCGGGATTCGAATTGACCAAAATCACGCGATAGCCTTCCTCGCGCAGGGCCTTGCAGGCCTGCGCGCCGGAGTAGTCGAACTCGCAAGCCTGCCCGATCACGATCGGGCCGGCACCGATGATCAGGATGCTGCGGAAATCCTCTCGTTTCGCCATTCAGGCTTTCCTGAGCACGGTTACGTTGCCGGCGGTGCGCGCCTGCTCGATGCCGGCAATGAAGCGATCGAACACCGGCGCGATGTCGTGGGGCCCGGGGCTGGCCTCCGGGTGGCCCTGAAAACCGAACGCCGGCGCCTGGGCCAGCTCGATGCCCTGCAGGGAACCGTCGAACAGGGACCGGTGCGTCGCCCTGACCCGTTCCGGAAGGCTGTCCTCGTCGACCGCAAACCCGTGATTCTGGCTGGTGATCAGGACCTGGCCGGTGTCCAGGTCCTGCACGGGATGATTCGCGCCGTGATGGCCGAATTTCATCTTGACGGTGCGGGCGCCCGCGGCCAGCGCCAGAAGCTGGTGCCCGAGGCAGATGCCGAACAGCGGCAGTTGGCGCTTGATAAACTCGCGAATGGCCTCGATCGCGTAAGTGCAGGGTTCCGGATCCCCCGGCCCGTTGGACAGGAACACGCCATCCGGCTGTAGCTCCAGCGCCTCACTGGCCGGGGTGGTTGCGGGCACCACGGTTACCCGGCAGCCGCGATCTGCCAGCATCCGCAGAATGTTGCGCTTGACGCCGAAATCGTAGGCGACGACGTGCCGTGTGGCCTGGGTTCGCCGCCACTCCGCCCGATCCAGGCTCCAGGTGCCCTGCTCCCAGCCATAGGCCTCGGCCACCGAGACCTCGCGGGCGAGGTCCAGGCCCTGCATGCCCGGGAAGGAACGCGCCAGTTCGACGGCTTCCGCCGAATCGACCTGCTTGCCGGTGACGATCGCGCCGCCCTGGGCGCCGCCTGTCCGCAGAATGCGGGTCAGCTTGCGCGTATCGATATCGGCGATGGCCAATATTCCGTTGCGCCCCAGGTATTCGGGCAGGCTCTCCCGCGCCCGCCAGCTGCTGTGCGTTGCCGGGCAGTCGCGGACGATCAGGCCGCCGGCCATGGGTCGGGAGGATTCGTCGTCTTCAGGGTTGCAGCCTGTGTTGCCGACGTGGGGATAGGTGAGCGTGACCAGCTGGCGGGCGTAGGAAGGGTCGGTAAGGATCTCCTGGTAGCCGGTCATGGCCGTGTTGAATACGACCTCGCCCACCGCGGGGCCCGCGCGGGCGCTGTCCGCGCCGATACTGCGGCCGAGGAAAACGGTGCCGTCCTCCAACGCCAGCACTGCCTGATCAGTCAATTGCACACTCCAGATAAGCGCTCAAATTCTATCGGAGCGGACCGGCCTTTACAATGCGGCTCCCGGGCGGGCGGGAGCGGCTCAGCGGCCCGCGAGCCAGTCACTGGCGCTGTACAGCCCGGCCGGCTGCGCCACCAGCCAGCGCCCCGCCCGGAGTGCGCCCAACGCGTAGATGGACCGATCCCCGGCCCGGTGCACGAGGCTGATCTCCTCGCCGGCCATTCGAAAGGTCACCGTGTGCTCGCCGATCACTTCGCCTTCGCGGCGCGACTGGTATTCGATGGCGCGTCCGTCGCCGTCCCCGCCCGCGGTGACGACACTGCCCAGCATCAGGGCCGTGCCCGAAGGCGCGTCCTTTTTCCATTGATGGTGAATGTCTTCGATCAGCACCGGGGTCGCGGCATCGAGCACCGCCGCCGCGCGAGCGGCCAGGTCAGCCAGCAGGTTGACCCCGAGGCTCAGGTTGGGAGACCACAGGACCGGGATCCGCTCGGCCGCCTGGCCGAGACCGGCCCGCACCGCATCCGGCAGCCCGGTCACTCCGCTGAGCAGCGGTACGCCCCGCTCGCGGCACCACGCGGCAGCCGTCTCCGTGCCCCGCGGCAGCGAAAAGTCGATCAGCAGTTCCGGCGTGTCGGGTAACTCATCGAGGTGCGCGCACCAGGCGAGATCCGTGTCCCAGTCAGGGGCCTGCGGCCCGACCAGCGCCGTCACGACAACGCCGGCTTGCGCCGACGCCGCGTCGACCGCGGCCCGCGCCATGCGGCCGGTCCCGAGGATCGCGACCCGGACGGAACCTGCTGCCGCCGCGGCCAGCATGATCAGGATGTCATCCGTTCGAAGAATTCGCGCACACCGTCCAGCCAGGACTGCGAGCGCGGATTGTGCTTGCTGTTTTCGGCCGTGAACGTCTGCTCGAATTGCCGGAGCAGGTCCTTTTGCTCACGGGTCAGCTTGACCGGCGTCTCCACGACGACCCGGCACATCAGGTCCCCCGTCCGGTGACTGCGCACCGACTGCACGCCCTTGCTTTTGAGCCGGAACATCCGCCCGGTCTGCGTTTCCTGGGGGACCTTGAGCTTCACGTGGCCATCCAGGGTCGGGATTTCGAGTTCGCCGCCCATCGTAGCCATCGTGAACGAGATCGGGACCTCGCAGTAGAGGTCGTCGCCGTCCCGTTCGAATATACGATGCGGCCGCACGCGGACCTCGACATACAGGTCGCCGGGCGGCGCCGCACTGGCGCCGGCTTCCCCTTCCCCGGCCAGCCGGATGCGGTCGCCGTTGTCGACCCCGGCGGGAATTTTGACCGACAGGGTCCGGGTTTCGTGCACCCGACCCTGGCCATTGCAGGTCGTGCATGGATTACTGATGCGCTGGCCGCTGCCCTGGCACGTCGGGCAGGTCTGCTGCACGGAGAAAATGCCCTGCTGCATCCGCACCTGCCCCATTCCGCCGCAGGTCGAGCAGGTCTGTTTCTGCCCGTCCTTCGCCCCGGTTCCCTCGCAGACACCGCAGCGACCGAGCGTGGGCACGCGGATTTCGCGCGTTACCCCGGCGACGGCCTCCTCGAGGTCGAGTTCCATCGCGTAGCGCAGATCCGAACCGCGCTGACGCGCCTGCCGGCGCCGGGCGCCGCCACCGAAGATGTCTCCGAAAATATCCCCGAAGATGTCGCCCACATCGCCGTGGAAGCCGCCACGGCCTCCGGGCCCGCGCGCGGCGGGGTCCACGCCGGCATGGCCGAACTGGTCATAGGCCGAGCGTTTGCGGGGATCCTTGAGGACCTCGTAGGCCTCCTTGGCTTCCTTGAAGTGCTCCTGCGCGGCAGCGTCATCCGGGTTCCGGTCGGGATGGTACTTCATTGCCAGGCGGCGATAGGCCTGTTTCAGCTCATCGCCGCTGGCCGATTTCCCGACTCCCAGAATCTCGTAATAATCCCTTTTGGCCATGTTCTATTCGCGCCTGCAGGCTTGCTGGCTGATTTAAGGCCCGGCTCGTGCCAATTCAAGAGCGGGCGGGTGGTGGAAAACAAAGGCCCGGCGGGTGCCGGGCCTCTTCGTCTGGCATCGACCGGCGCAGATCAGCCGGCCTTCTTGTCCTCATCCACTTCCTCGAACTCGGCGTCGACGACATCGTCTTCGGGCGCAGCGGACTCCCCGGACGACTCCTGCTGGGCCTGCGCCTGCGCTTGCTCGGTAGCCTTCTGGTAGATCACCTGGCCGGCTGTCGACAGCTTTTCGACTGCCTGATCGATGGCGGCCTTGTCGTCGCCCTTCATGGCTTCCTCGACGCCCTCGATCGCGGACTCGATTTCCTTGCGCTCGTCGTCACTGAGCTTCTCACCCATCTCCTTCAGGCTCGAGCGGGTCGCGTGGACAATGGCGTCGGCGCTGTTGCGCGCGGTGACCAACTCGTGGAACCGGCGGTCTTCCTCGGCGTGCGCCTCGGCGTCCCTGACCATGCGATCGATCTCGTCGTCGGACAGGCCGGAGCCCGCCTTGATCTCGATCTTCTGCTCCTTGCCGGTGGCCTTGTCCGCGGCGCTGACGTGCATGATGCCGTTGGCGTCGATGTCGAAGGTCACCTCGATCTGCGGCATGCCGCGCGGCGCGGCCGAGATGCCTGCGAGGTCGAACCGCGCGAGGGACTTGTTGGCCGAGGCCATCTCGCGTTCACCCTGCAGCACGTGCACGGTCACCGCGGTCTGGTTGTCTTCGGCGGTCGAGAAGATTTGCGACGCCTTGGTCGGGATCGTGGTGTTCTTCTCGATCAGCTTGGTCATCACGCCGCCGAGGGTCTCGATACCCAGCGACAGCGGCGTCACGTCCAGCAGCAGCACGTCCTTGACGTCGCCGGCCAGCACGCCGCCCTGAATGGCCGCGCCGACGGCAACCGCCTCGTCCGGGTTGACGTCCTTGCGCGGCTCGCGGCCGAAAAAGCCGGCCACGGCTTCCTGGACCTTCGGCATGCGGGTCTGGCCGCCGACCAGGATCACGTCGTCGATGTCGCTGACCTTGAGGCCGGCGTCATCCAACGCGATCCGGCACGGGCCGATGGTCTTGGTGACCAGGTCATCCACCAGGGATTCGAGCTTGGCCCGCGTCAGCTTGATGTTGAGATGCTTCGGGCCACTGGCGTCGGCCGTGATGTACGGCAGGTTGACCTCGGTCTGCTGGCCGCTGGAGAGCTCGATCTTGGCGCGCTCGGCGGCTTCCTTCAGCCGTTGCAGCGCCAGCGGGTCGTTCCGCAGATCGAAACCCTGCTCCTTTTTGAAGACTTCCACCAGGTAGTCGATGACCCGCTTGTCGAAGTCCTCGCCGCCCAGAAACGTATCGCCGTTGGTGGCCAGCACCTCGAACTGGTGCTCGCCGTCGACGTCGGCGATTTCGATGATGGAAATGTCGAAGGTGCCGCCGCCGAGGTCGTACACCGCAATCTTGCGGTCGCCCGCCTTCTTGTCCAGGCCGTAGGCCAGGGCGGCCGCGGTCGGCTCGTTGATGATGCGCTTGACCGTCAGGCCCGCGATCTTGCCGGCATCCTTGGTCGCCTGCCGCTGCGAATCGTTGAAGTAAGCCGGCACGGTGATGACAGCCTCGGTGACATCCTCACCCAGGTAGTCTTCCGCCGTCTTCTTCATCTTCATCAGCACGCGCGCGGAGACTTCCGGCGGCGCCATCTTCTTGCCGCCGGCCTCGACCCAGGCATCACCGTTGTTGGCCTCGACGATCGTGTAGGGGACCAGGTCGCGGTCCTTCTGCACCACGTCCTCGCTGTACTTGCGGCCGATCAGCCGCTTGACGGCGAACAGGGTGTTGGCGGGGTTCGTCACCGCCTGGCGTTTGGCGGGTTGGCCCACCAGTACTTCGTCGTCCTTGGTAAAGGCGACGATCGAAGGGGTCGTTCTGTCCCCTTCCGAATTTTCGATGACCTTGGGGTTACCGCCCTCCATCACTGCCACGCAGGAGTTCGTCGTTCCCAGGTCGATACCTATGATCTTACCCATGCTTTGCTACTCCAAGAAATTTGTACGGAATGCCTGAATACCTGTTGTTCAGATGGGGTTGACTGCCGCGTTTTCAACGCGTTGGAGCGTCCCCTCACGCCTTGCCGGACACGATGACCCGGGCCGGGCGGATCAGTCGGTCGTGCAGCTTGAACCCTTTCTGCAGCACTTCGAGCACGGTATTCTCGGCCACGTCCTTCGAGGGGATTACGGTCATCGCCTCGTGAAGTTCGGGGTCGAACGGTTCGCCCGCAGGATCGACCACTTCGAGGCCGTGCTCCTCCATCACTTTCACCAGCATTTTCAGGGTCAGCTCTTCCCCCTCGATGAGGGACTCGACCGTGGCCGACGCATCGGCCATTTCCAGGCCGCGTTCCATGCTGTCCCGCACCTGCAGCAGATCCTTCATGATCCGTTCCAGCGCAAACTTGCGTGATTTGTCAACTTCACGCTGCAGGCGCTTGCGGAGATTCTCCATTTCCGCCTGCATCCGCAGCATGGCGTCCCGATGCCGGGCCAGTTCTTCCTGCGCCGTGGCCAGATCGTCCTGTACGGACGGCTCACCGGTCGCCGGACCCGCCTCCGGGCCGGTGCCTGCCGCCGACGGTTCGCCGGAGTCCGGGCTGGGTGCCGGTTCGTCGGTATGCGCCCGCTCCGGGCGCGGGCTTGCCCCGTTTTCCTGCATGTCGTTCAGTTCTCCCCGCTGCGGTGCGCTGGGGCCACCGCCGGCATATTCTGTGGTGAATCGAATGTACGGCCAATATGGGGCTTGGGCGCATCTATTCAAGCAAAAATCCTGCACGAGCCGCTTTGCCGATTGGCGCGCCTCATGCTAGCTTTGAGACCGACCCAAGCGGCAGCTGCGGATGCTCACGTTCCTGCAAATTCGCGATTACGCCATCATCGACGCGCTCGACCTGGACGTTTGTGAAGGCTTCACCTGCATCACCGGCGAGACCGGGGCCGGCAAGTCCATCCTGGTCGGAGCCCTCGGCCTGCTCAGCGGCGACCGGGCCGATACCGGCGCCATTCGCACGGGCGCGGAACGGGCCGAACTGAGTGCCGGTTTCGAGCTGCCGGAGGACAGCCCGGCGCTGGCGTGGCTGCGCGACAACGACCTCGACGAGGACGGCAGCTGTCTCCTCCGCCGCACCATGGCGTCGAACGGCCGGTCCCGCGCCTGGATCAACGGCATCGCCGTCACGCTTCAGCAACTGGCCGAACTGGGCGATCTGCTCATCGAAATCCACGGGCAGAACGAACACCTCCGGCTGGCGCGCGCCGAAGAGCAGTTTCGCCTGCTCGACAGCAGCGGCGCACATGCCCAGGAACTTCAGGACGTGCATCGTTGCTGCGAGACCTGGCGGACGCTGGCCGCGGAACGCGAGGCGCTGCTGGCCGAAAAGCCGCTGGATGCCGGCGAGCAGGACCTGCTTCAGTACCAGGTCAGGGAGCTGGAAAACGAGGCCCTGTCGGCCGACGAATTCAGCCAACTGGAGTCCGAGCACCGCATGCTGGCCCGGGGCGGTGAACTCCTGGAAGAACTGGAGGCGGCGGCCCGCACGCTCGATGCCGAGCCGTCGGGCGCAGCGCGTACCCTGCATCGTGCGGCGGACCGCCTGGGACCACATGGCGCCCTGGACCGCGACATCGCCGCCGCCGCGGCCCTGCTCCGCGAGGCGGCCATCAACTGCGACGAGGCGCTTGGCAGTGTTCAGGCGGCCCTGGGTCGCCTGGATCTCAGTCCCGATCGGCTCTCCGATCTGGAACGCAAGCTGGGCGTGCAGCACGATCTCGCCCGCAAGCACCGGGTCCAGCCCGAGCAACTGCATCAGGTCCTGGAGGATTTGCGCGGCCGACTGGAGCGCGCCGGTTCACTCGAACAGCGGCTGGACAGCCTGGAGCGGGACCTCGAACTGGCGCTGGACGCCTACCGCGAGGCGGCGGCGGCGTTACATGCGCGCCGTACCGAACGTGCCGCGGAGCTCTCGGAAGCCGTCACGGCGCTGATGCCGCAACTCGGCATGGAGGGCGGCAGCTTTTCGGTCCAGGTCCGTCTCGACGGGGAGTTGCAAGCCGCGCCACGCGGCAGCGACCGCGTGGAGTTGCTGGTCAGCGCCAACGCCGGCATCCCGCCGGGCCCGCTGCGCAAGGTCGCTTCCGGCGGCGAGCTGTCGCGCATCAGCCTGGCCATCAAGGTGGCGTCGCGGACCGCCGCCGCCGCGACCCAGGTGTTCGACGAGGTCGACGCCGGCATCGGGGGCGAGACGGCGCATGCGGTCGGCGCCCTGATCAGGAGCCTCGCGGCCGGGGGGCAGGCCCTGTGCGTCACTCACCTGGCGCAGGTGGCCGTATTTGCAGACCAGCAGGTCCGGGTCGCCAAGAGCAAGGAAGATCCCGGCACCCGCGTCCGAACCGACGTGCTGGAGGACCAGGAACGCGTCGACGAAATCGCGCGCATGTTGGGTGGCCGCCTCTCAGCGCAGAGCCGTGCCCACGCCTCGGAGCTGCTGGCCGCGACTTCACGGCAGCATTAACTGAGTCGTCCTTCCCTTCTTTCGCTTGCTGACGCAAGCGAAAACCGGCTGCGCCCAACTGCATTGTCTGGCCGGCGCTCTGATCGGCATCGCTACGCGGTGCCGACCAACCGCTCCGGCAGGAGTCTCACGTGCCGCGGCCGTTCACTTGCGGCGCGGACGGACGTAAATCACCAGGCTGTGATCCTCGATATCGTAGCCGTGGGCATCGGCGATCTTCTTCTGCGCCGCCTCGATTTCCTCGCTGACGAACTCGATGACCTTGCCGGTCTCGACGCACACCATGTGGTCGTGGTGTTCGCCCGAATCCAGTTCAAAATAAGCCTGGCCGCTCTCGAAATTGTGCTTTACCACGAGCCCGGCCGACTCGAACTGGCCGAGAACCCGATAGACAGTGGCCAGCCCGATCTCCTCGCCAGCCCCCATCAGGCAACGGTAGATGTCGTCGGCCGTCAGGTGCTTGTTGCGTTGCGTCTCGAGAATCTCGAGGATGCGCTTGCGCGGATGCGTGACCTTCAGGCCTGCTTTCTTAAGATGTCGCTGTTCCAATGGGCCACCCTCTCCTGCCGTTGATCGCTGCCCGGTCGCGAGGTTCGGATTGGCACTACTGGCCAATCGGGCTTTATTGTATCATTCACGCATTCCGCGCCACCCAAAATTTCCGATCCGCCAACCCGATGAACCTACGCACGCTTTTGTCCCTGCTGCTACTGCTGTCGTTCGTGGCCAGCAGCCTGGGTATGATCGTGGTGGGACGCATCATCGGCACCCTG
>CALKKN010000346.1 GCA_937995275.1 uncultured Lysobacterales bacterium
CTGCTGGAGTTCTTCATGGCGCACCAAGGACGCGCCTACAGCCGTTCACAAATTCTTGACCATGTCTGGGGCACCAGCGCGTACCTCGAGGAACGCACCGTCGATGTTCACATCCGGCGCCTGCGCAAGGCGCTCGAACCCTTCGGTACCAGCAGTTACTTGCAGACCGTACGGGGCCATGGCTATCGTTTCCTTGCTGCGGACTAGGCCGATCCGTGCATCCACCGCGGAGTCGAGACAGCCGCCGCGCTGACGCGGCGGCAAGAAACGGGAAACGAGGCAATGGCCGTTCGAAATTGGAAAATCCACGCAGGCAGGCTGTTCATGGCCGCGGTTCTGCTTGTTGTTGCCGGATGGCTGAGTGGTTTCGCCTGGCAGCTGCCATTGGTATTCCTGCTGGCCTACCTGGGCTGGCATCTGGCCAATCTGTGGCGTCTGCTTCGCTGGTTGCAGGTTCCCGGTGCCACGGTCCCCGGGAGCTATGGCATCTGGTCGGACATCTACGAGCGTATCGCGGCGCTCGAAAAGGAGAACCGGCGGCAAAGTGAGCGCTACCGCGGGATGATCGACGAATTCCGACAGCTCACCGATGCCTTCCCGGACGCCACACTGGTCATCGATCGCAACGGCAACATCAACTGGTTCAACCGGGCAGCGACCGGATTGCTGGGGCTGCGCAGCCCGGAGGATCTGGGCAAGCCGGTGACCAACCTGTTGCGCGGTCCGGATTTCGCCAACTGGCTGGCCGTGGAGGACCGGGTCAGGAGCCCGCTCGAAATGCCATCGCCCCGCAGCGACAACATCTGGCTGAGCGTGAGCGCTTTCGCCTTCCAGGACCAGCAGCGCCTGATCGTCCTGCGTGACAATACGGAGGTCCACAACGTGGAACAGATTCGACGGGATTTCGTCGCGAACATATCCCATGAGCTGCGGACGCCGCTCACTGTCTTGCAGGGCTACCTGGAGCTGCTGAGGGAGCATCGGGCCAGTGACGTAGGCGACGCGGTGGACCGAATGCTGACGCAGACCGCACAGATGCAGGCACTGCTCGATGACCTTCTGGAGCTCTCCCGCCTTCAAAGCGACGAAGTCCAGGGTGAGGATGAGGTGGTCGATGTGCCGGCCATGCTCATGCAGCTGAAAGAACAGGCCGATGAACTCAGCCGCGGTAAACACGACATGGAATTCGATGTGGCCGAGGACCTCTTCCTGTCGGGAATTGCGAGCGACCTCGAAAGCGCCTTCGGCAACCTGCTCTCGAATGCCATCAAGTACACGCCCAAGGGCGGGAAGATCGAAGTTACTTGGTGCGATGCGGAGACTGGACCGTTACTGGCGGTCCGGGACAGCGGTGTCGGCATCCCGAGCCGCGACATCCCCCGGTTGACCGAGCGATTCTACCGCGTCGGTACGGACCGGGCGCGACTGACGGGCGGCACCGGGCTGGGCCTGTCCATCGTCAAGCATGTGCTGAACGCCCACCAGGCCAATCTGGTCATCGAGAGCGAGCTGGGCGAGGGCAGTTGCTTCAGCTGTGCGTTTCCGCGCGACCGGCGCCGGGAACGGCCAGTCGACGACCAGCAGACTGCGCTGTAACGAAACTGTCATCCGGGAAACCTACCATGTGGGGCGCCCGGCCAAGCCAACTGCGCCGGACATGATGCATCTCAGGAGATCAGTTCATGACATTCCACATCCCAAGAACCCTGGCAGCCGCCCTGCTCTTGGTCCTGCCCGCCCATCTGACGGCGCAGGTCGCGGTGGACGAAGCGCTCCCCGTCTACGAGAAGACCAGCGGCGTGTCGGGCAATCTTTCCAGCGTCGGCTCGGACACTCTGGCCAACCTCATGACCCTGTGGGCGGAGGAATTCAAGCGCACCTACCCGAATGTCAATGTTCAGATCCAGGCAGCAGGGTCTTCGACCGCGCCCCCTGCCCTCACGGAGGGGACTTCCAACCTCGGCCCTATGAGCCGCCTGATGAAAGACAACGAGGTACAGGCCTTCGAGCAAAGGCACGGCTATAAGCCCACCCCGATTGCGGTGGCCATCGATGCCCTGGCCGTGTTCGTGCACAAGGACAACCCCATCGAGGGGCTCACCCTGCCGCAGACCGACGCGATCTTTTCGTCGACCCGGACCTGCGGCGGCAGCGAGGATATCGCCAACTGGGGCCAGCTCGGCCTCGGCGGGGCGTGGGCCTCACGCGGGATACAGCTGTATGGCCGCAATTCGGTTTCCGGAACCTACGGCTATTTCAAGCAACATGCGCTGTGCAAGGGTGATTTCAGAAATACCGTGAACGAGCAGCCGGGATCGGCCTCGGTCGTGCAGTCGGTCAGCGCTTCCCTGAACGGCATCGGCTACTCGGGCATCGGCTACACGACGTCTTCGGTGCGGGCCGTGCCGCTGGCCAGCGAGCCGGGCAAACCATACGTCGACGCCACCCCGGAAAACGCTATCAACGGCCGTTATCCACTGGCGCGTTTTCTCTACGTTTACGTCAACAAGGAACCCGGCAAGGAACTGGACCCGATCACGCTCCAGTTCATTACCCTGGTGCTTTCACAGCAGGGCCAGGAGGTCGTCATCAAGGACGGCTACATTCCCTTGCCGGCAACCGTCGCCGAGCGGGAATTGGCCCGCATCAACTGACTATTCACGCCTGACGGTCACCCACCCCGGGGATCCCTCGGGGTGGGCTTGTCACATTCGGCGATGAGCACATCAAGACTGTCGCGAAATCGTCATCTATCTGTCACATCTTTGAAATAAACTCCGCCGCGATGGTGATGCCGCATGCCGCACGCCACGCAACGATGGAGAAGACAAGATGAGAGCAGCCGCAGCCCTGCTGGCCCTTGCACTATTCGCAACCGCCATCCCGGCGGCCGCACAGGTCAGCGATGATGAAATCCAGGCCATGCGTTCGCAGATCGAAATGCTGACCAGGCGCCTGGACGAACTGGAGAAGCAGAACCAGGCGATGGCCCGGTCGCTGCAGGAGCGCGAGGCGCCCGCCGCCGTCGCTGACGCCGGCGCCGGGCAGACCGCGGTCATCAGCGATGCGGCCCTGGAGGAGAGGATCGACCAGGCGGTCGACGTGCGGGTCGACGAGCGCATGGCCGCCGTCTCGTGGGCCGAGCGGGTGCGCTGGAAAGGAGACTTCCGCTACCGCTACGAGAACATCGACGAGGAAGGCAAGGACGGCCGCAACCGCAGCCGGATCCGTGCACGCACCAACCTGGAAGCTCAGGTCTCACCCACACTGGACGTGGGCGTGGGCCTGGCCACGGGCGGCGACGACCCCGTCTCCTCCAACCAGACCATCGGCGGCGGCGGCAGCAGCAAGGACATCAAGATCGACCTGGCCTATTTCGACTGGTCCGGCCTGCAGGACACGAATATCGTTGGCGGCAAGTTCAAGAACTTCCTGGTCAGGCCCGAAAAGAGAGGGCTGATATGGGACAGTGACTGGCGGCCCGAAGGACTCGGCATTGTCTGGGACAACGGCACGTTCTTCGCTCATGGCCTGGGAACCTGGCTGGAAGGCGACAGCAAGAATCGCACCCAGTTTTCCTGGGTCGTCCAGGGTGGTGTGAATCTCGACGTGGGTGAAACCGGGCAGCTGAAATTCGGCGCCGGCTACAACCAGTTCGATATCGCAGGCAGGACCCCGCTGTTCGGAGACCCCGAGGATTTCTACGGCAACAGCTTCGTTTTCGATCCGGTGGCAAAGCAAAACGTCTTCGAGCATAACTACAGGCAGTACCAGCTGTTCGCCGGCTACAAATTCAAACTGGGCGGAAGATCGCTGTCGCTGTTCGCCGACTATACCCAGAACACCGAAGTCAGCGAGAACGACACGGCATACCTGATCGGCGCCAAGTACGGCTCGGCCAAGGACAAGGGCGACTGGGACTTCATCTACTTCTATGAGCGGATCGAGGCCGATTCGACCGTGGGCCTGCTGGCTGACTCGGATTTCGGCGGCGGCGGGACCGATTCCAAGGGCCACGCCTTCATCGGCACCTATGCCTTCCACAAGGCCTGGTATTTCAGGGCGACGTATTTCCTCAACGAGATCAAGCTCGCCTCGGGTAATCCCAGGGACTACGACCGCCTGATGCTGGACCTGGCTTTCAAGTTCTGACCGGCTGGAAAACCCCGGAAAATGATCCCTCGAGCGGGCCGGAGCACCGGCCCGCTTTTTTTCTGCCTGGGCTAGAATAGGCGCTTGATGAATACCGCCGAAAGAACCAATACCTTCGCCGCAGTCGATTTGGGGAGCAACAGCTTCCACCTGCTGGTGGCGCGTCGCGACCACGGTGAACTGCGGGTTCTGGACCGGATCAAGGACATGGTCCGGTTGGGCGGAGGACTGGATTCCGAGGGGCAACTGGATCCAGCCGTGCAGGACCGCGCTTTCGCCAGCCTGGCCCGCTTCGGACAGCGCATACGGGGTATCCCGCAGGACAATCTGCGGGCCGTCGGCACCCAGACCTTCCGGCGGATGAAAAACGCCAACGCATTCCTGATGATCGCGGAGACAGCGCTGGGCTGCAGCATCGACATCGTCGCCGGCCGCGAAGAGGCCCGGCTGATTTATCTCGGTGTCATCCAGGGCGTGGCCGGACGCGACGATCGCCGCCTGGTGATCGACATCGGCGGCGGCAGCACCGAACTGGTCATCGGCCAGGGCTCGCAACCGCTGGAAATGGAGAGCCTCCAGTATGGCTGCGTCTCGCTGACGCGCCGGTTTTTCGGCGACGGCCGCCTCACGCGCCGCCGCTGGGAAAAAGCCAGGAGTTCCGTACTGGCCGATCTGCAGGAGTTGCGAACCCGCTACCTGCAGGCCGGCTGGGACACGGCCATCGGTTCCTCCGGAACGATACGCGCCGTCGAAGAGATCTGCCGGCGCCTCGGCTGGGTGGAACGCGATATCAGTGCGGATGCCCTGCAGATGCTGGGCGACCGCCTGCTGCAGTTCGACACCATCGACGCGGTCAGCCTGCCCGGCCTGTCCGACCGCCGCCATCCCGTGCTGGCGGGCGGCCTGGTCATGCTGCAGGCGTGCTTCGAGGCGCTCGAGATCAGGAACCTCAAGGTGTCGCCCTTTGCCCTGCGCGAGGGCGTTCTGCATGACATGCTCGGCCGCATGGAGCACCAGGACCCGCGCGAGAAGACCGTCGAGTCCTTCAAATCCCGCTACAGCGTGGATCCGGCGCAGGTCGACCGCGTGCGGCGCACTGCGCTGGACGCCTTCGACCGGATAGCCGACGGGATGTTCCTGCGCCCGGCCCATCGCCAGTTGCTCGGCTGGGCGGCGGACCTGCACGAGGTGGGGCTGAGCGTTTCACACAGCCACTATCAGCAACATTCCGGCTACCTGGTCGAGCACTCCGACATGCCCGGGTTCACCCGCCAGGAGCAGATGTTCCTCGCTGCCCTGGTACGCAACCACCGCCGCGCGATCGCGCGCGGATTCGCCGACAAGCTCCCCACCCGACTGCACGAGCCGCTGCGCATGACCCTGTTGTGCCTGCGATTCGCCTGTGTGCTGTGCCGCAGCCGCGAGGACGCGGCCATCCCGCCCTATCGCATGACCGCGAGCGATGTCGCGGTGACCGCCGACTTCCCCCGCGAATGGACCGACAGACACCCCTTGACCCTGTTCGACCTGCAGCAGGAATCGAGGGACCTGAAGGCCATCGGCCTGGCGATGCGCATCGGGCCGGGGGACGCGTGAGCCCGGCCGGCGAGGAAACCGACTGGCGCCCCGGCGCATCGCGACTTGCCATCGAGAAGCGCGCCCGTCTGCTGGCGGATATCCGGGCGTTCATGGATGAACGCGGCGTACTCGAGGTGGAAACGCCCATACTCAGCCGGGCGGGCAGCAGCGATCCGAACATCCGCAGCATGGTCACGGAGAGCCGGAACCGCCGATACCTGAGGACTTCACCGGAGTATGCATTGAAGCGGCTCCTGGCATCCGGCCACCAGCAGATCTACGAACTTGGGCGCGTATTCCGCGCCGGCGAATGCGGCCGCCACCACAATCCGGAATTCACGATGCTCGAATGGTATCGGGTGGGAATGGGTTACCGGGAGATGGCCGCAGAGGTGCTCGAGTTGATCCGCGCCTGCAGTGCCGGTTCCTGCGATGGCTGGCAGGAGCGCTGGTTCAGCTATCGAGAGGTATTTATTCAGCAGGTCGGGCTGGACCCCTGGCACTGCACCGAATCTGACCTGGCCGGTTGTGCCGCTGAGCGCGGGATTGCCGCCGGCAACCTCGAGCAGTCACAGTGGCTTGACCTGCTCTTCGCCGGGGTGGTACAGCCGGCCCTGCCGGGCGAAAGTCTGAACGTCATCCACGATTTCCTGCCCGAACAGGCCGCCCTCGCTCGCGTCCGCCCCGACGACCCGCCCGTGGCCGAACGATTCGAAGTGTTCATGGGTCAGATGGAACTGGCCAACGGCTATCAGGAACTCACCGACCCCGATGAGCAGCTGCGCCGGTTCCAGCGCGACAACCGAACGCGCGAATTACTCGGTGAGGACGTGGCCCCGATCGATAAACGGTTGATTGCCGCCCTGCGGCACGGCCTGCCCGACTGCAGCGGCGTAGCGCTGGGCTTGGACCGCCTGTTGATGTCGATGCTGAAGCTCGAACACATGGGCGCCGTCCTGGCCTTCGACGCTGAGCGCGCCTGACACCGGCAATTCGCCTGTGCCGATTGTTGCAGCTAGGCTGCAGCCGCGACGGGCAACCTGACCTCCACCAGGAGCCCGCCATCCGCTTCATTGCGCGCGCTGACGGTACCGCCGTGCCGCCGCACCGCGTTGGCAGCGATCGACAGGCCGAGGCCATGACCGCCGCTGTTGCGGTCACGCGACTCCTGGATGCGATAGAAGGGCTCGAAAATCTTCTCCAGTTCCCCGTCCGGAACACCCGATCCAAAATCGCGCACTGACAGCACCAGCTCGGCGCCTTTCCTGGACCGTGTCAGGTCCATCTGCACGCCACGCTCCGGGTCCGTGTGCCGCAGCGCATTGCGCAGCAGGTTCTCCACGGCCCGCCAGATCAGTTCGCGGTCGCCGTGGAACAGCATGGGCTCCGAGGGCTGCCAGGCGATGTCCGGCTTGCCTTCCGCCACCTCGTAGTTCACGACCTCGACCAGGTCGGTCAGCAGTTCGGTGAGATCGACGTCCTCGTCGAGGTAGGCGGGCTCCGCCGAGGATTCGCGCAGCAGGCCCAGCACGTCGTTGACCAGGCTTTCCAGCCGCTCGCCTTCCAGCGCGATTCGCTCGATCTCCGATTCGATGTGCCCCGCGCCTTTCTTGCGCGCAATCTCCAGTGCGACGCTGAGGCGCGCCAGCGGCGAGCGAAGCTCGTGGCTCACATCCTGCAAAAGCCGCCGGTTGGCGGTCTGCATGGCTTCCAGGCGGGCGGCCATCGCGTCGAAATCGGCGGCCAGCTGGCCGATCTCGTCCTGTCGCGGTCGTATGCTGGTACCGACGCGCGTCGCCAGGTCGCCGGCAGCGATCTTGCGGCTGGCGCTGCGCAGGGCCTCCAGCGGCGTTGCCAGTGAGCGCGCGAGGAAGAAGCTGATCACGGCGCTGATCAGGGCCGCCGCCGCCAGGCGCAGGGCCGTGCCCTCGGGCCCCGGGGCCAAAATCGTGCTCGGCGGCGCGCGACGGACGGTGTACATGCGGTAGGTAGTTCCCGAACGGTCCTCGAACACCGTCATCTGCACAGGGGTCCGCCGCTCGATCAGCTGCTCCACCGTCACGTCGCGCCCCAGTACCTCGCGGCCGTCCTCGTCGACCACGTAGATGTGCCCGCGTGTCATGCGGGGAATGTTCAGCAGTTCGTCGCGCAGACCCTTGCGCCCGTCGATTTGCAGCGCCTGCTGGGCGCGCTGCGCTATTCGAAACAGACCCTGTTCGAAGCTGTCGACCGGCTGTTCCGCCCACTGCTCGCGGGCCAGCTTGTCGTTCAGCCAGCCGATGGCCGCGGAAAAGCCGACGATGCTCAGCCACAGCGTCAGGAAAATCTTCCAGAACAGGGAGTTCACGGCGCGGGCATCAGTTCACCCGGTACTGGTAACCGATTCCCCGGATGGTTTCGATACGATTGTCGCCCCCGGGGTCGAGGCCGAGCTTGCGCCGCAGGTTGCTGACATGCATGTCGACGCTGCGGTCGTGCGGCACCGGTTCGCGGCCCAGCGCGGAGATGTAGAGATCGCGCTTGCTGACCACCTCGCCGCGGTGCTGCAGCAGGGCCAGCAGGATGCTGAACTCCGTGCTGGTCAGCTCGATGTGCTCGCCCCCTTTGAGCAGCGTGCGGTTGCCCTGGTTCAGTTCCAGGTCGTCCACAGTGATCAGCCCGTGATCGGCCGGGCTCTGCGCGCGCCGCATGACGGCCCTGATGCGGGCCAGCAGTTCGCGCGGGTTGCAGGGTTTGGGCACGTAGTCGTCGGCGCCGAGCTCGAGGCCCAGTATGCGGTCGAGGTCGTCGCCCTTGGCCGTCAGCATGATCACCGGAATGCGGCTTTCCTTGCGCAGGTCCTTCAGCACGTCCATGCCGTTCATCCCCGGCATCATGACGTCGAGCACGGCCAGGTCGAGGCCGGGCTGGCGCAGCTGGTCCAGCGCCGCCACGCCGTCATGGGCCAGGCGAACGTCGAAGCCTTCCGATTCGAAATACTCCTTCAGCAGGCCACAGAGTTCGGTGTCGTCGTCTGCCAGCAGCAGGGTGTTTTGCATGTTACGTCCAGGACGGTTGTGGGCAGCATTTTAACCGACTGGCAAAAAAAAGGCGCACCGGAGTGCGCCTTTT
Source organism: uncultured Lysobacterales bacterium (assembly GCA_937995275.1). Lineage (GTDB taxonomy): Bacteria > Pseudomonadota > Gammaproteobacteria > Xanthomonadales > SZUA-36 > CALKKN01. The sequence goes on from CALKKN010000346.1 coordinate 8,842, forward strand.
CGGTGTGGCAGGCTGCTGCCCGGTCAGAGACCGAGGAAATCCGTCCAGTTCCAGATCCAGGCGGAGGCCTTGGAGCGGAAGGCGCCGATGTAATCGACCTGCTCGAAGAAACTCGCATTGTAATAAGTGCGATCGAGCGGGAAGCCGCTGAGGTAATCGGCATTACCGGCGG
>CALKKN010000347.1 GCA_937995275.1 uncultured Lysobacterales bacterium
TGGTGCAGGCCGTTCTTCAGGGCGATGGCCCGCGAGCGGCGCAGTGTCGCGGTAGGCGTAATCGCGCCATCGGACATCTTCCCGTCGGGATGGAAGCGCGTGAAGTGCAGCGGTACGTCGGGGCCCAGGTGTTCCATGACCCACTGCGTCATCGCGTCGATTTCGGCTTCCGAGTCGTTTTCGCCGGGAATCAGCAGCGTCGTGATTTCAAGCCAGACGCTGCCTTCGCGGTGAAGGTAGTCCAGCGTGTCCAGCACCGGCTGCAGGTGCCCTCCGCATAGCTTCCTGTAGAAGCGCTCGGTGAAGGCTTTCAGGTCGATATTGGCGGCGTCCATGTAGCGGAAGAATTCGACCCGTGGCGCAGCGGTCAGGTAGCCGGCCGATACGGCTACCGTGCGGATGCCCTGCTCGCGGCAGGCTTGCGCCGTGTCGACGGCGTACTCGAGGAAGATGACCGGGTCGTTGTAGGTGAACGCCACGCTGCGGCTGCCGCTGCGCACGGCGGCGCGTGCAATTTCGGCGGGCGAGGCCTGCTCTTGCAACCGGTCGAAATCGCGCGATTTCGTCATGTCCCAGTTCTGGCAGAACTTGCAGGCCAGGTTGCAGCCGGCGGTGCCGAAGGACAGGATCGGCGTGCCGGGCAGGAAATGGTTGAGCGGCTTCTTTTCGACCGGATCGATGCAGAATCCGCTGGAGCGGCCGTAGGTCGTCAGCAGGAGCTGGTCCCCCGAACGGGCACGCACGAAACACAATCCGCGCTGACCCTCATGCAGCCTGCAGAAGCGGGGGCAGAGGTCGCATTGCAGGCGGCCATCGTCCAGGCGGTGCCAGTAACGCCCCGGTACACCGTCGATGCGGTCCGCCGGACTCGATGCTGTCGTTGATTGAGCCATATCAACACCAGAAGCCTGACCGCCTGCTTCCATGATAGCCCCGGGACTATACTGTCCATGATGATCAGGATCAGGGAAGCCGCGGTTGCCGGGTCCTTCTACCCGGCCGAGCCGGTTGCGCTCCGCGCCACCGTTCAGGGGCTTTTGGGCGACGTGCCCGAAACAGAGGGCCCGGCGCCGAGGGCGCTCGTGGTGCCGCACGCGGGTTACGTCTACTCCGGGCCGGTGGCGGCTGCGGCCTATGCCCGGCTGCGTCCGTACAGTGCGCTCTATCGGCGCGTCCTCCTGCTGGGGCCGGCTCACTACGTGGCGTTCGACGGACTGGCCGTGAGCGCGGCCGACGTCTTCCACACCCCCCTCGGTAACGTGCCCCTGGATGCCTCTGCAATCGCCGCGCTGGATCATCCCGCCGTCTGCAGCTTCGAGGCAGCGCACGCTCCCGAGCACAGTCTGGAGGTGCAGCTGCCGTTCCTGCAGTGCGTACTGGACGCGTTCACCCTGGTGCCGCTGGTCGTGGGCCAAGCGGCTCCGGGTGCAGTAGCCGAGGTCGTCGCGCAGCTGTGGGAGGGGCCGGAAACCCTGGTGGTGGTCAGTACGGACCTTAGTCATTACCTGGGGTACGAGTCAGCCCGCGCCCGTGACCTGTTTACCTGCCAGGCCGTCGAGTCACTGGACGAGAGCCGGATCGGCCACGCCGAAGCCTGCGGCGCCGCGCCGCTGCGCGGCTTGCTGGTCGCGGCGCGCCGTCGCGGATTGCATCCGGTAACGCTGGACCTGAGCAATTCAGGCGATACCGCCGGCGGCAGGGACCGCGTGGTCGGCTACGGCGCCTGGATGTTTGTGGAGGAACCGTCATGCGAACAGGCAGCCTGATACTTGCGGCCCTGTGCTTGCTCTCGCCGCAGGCTATGGGCGATACCGAGAAGGACTTCACCGCGGCACGCATGGCCCTGGTGGACGAGATTCGGGCCCAGGGTCAGTACGATCCGCCGCCGGGGAGGCATGGTTTTGCGGAGCCGGTGCTGGCGGCCCTGGGCGAAGTGCGGCGCCACGAATTCGTGCCGCGGTCACAATTGCGCGAGGCCTACGACAACCATCCCCTGCCGATCGGCCATGGCCAGACCATATCGCAACCCTACATCGTCGCGCTGATGACCGACCTCGTTGACCCGGAACCTGACGACGTGGTGTTGGAAGTCGGCACGGGGTCGGGTTACCAGGCAGCCGTGCTCGCGAAGCTGGTGGGCCACGTCTACAGCGTCGAGATCATCGAGCCCCTCGCCGATCAGGCCGCCGCGCGGCTCGATGGACTGGGCTACGACAATGTCACCACGAAACTGGGCGACGGTTATTACGGCTGGGAGGCGCATGGGCCCTTCGACGCCATCGTCGTGACGGCGGCCGCCAGCCATGTGCCGCCGCCGCTGATCGCGCAGCTGAAACCCGGCGGGCGCATGGTCATACCGGTGGGCGGCCGGTTTGCAGTGCAATACCTGCTGCTCGTGGAGAAGTCCGGCAGCGGTGAGATTGTCACGCGGCAGATCACGGCCGTTCGGTTCGTGCCGCTGACCGGTGAGCACTGAACGCCCAGCGGATTCGACGCCCGTTTCCCCACCGCGGAAGTCCCGTCGCGCGCTGTTCGTCGCGATCCTGCTGATCTCCTGTTCCGCGATCGCTTACGAAATCCTGCTGATGCGCGTGCTCTCCATCGTGCAATGGCACCATTTCGCCTGGATGATCATCAGCCTCGCGCTGCTCGGCTACGGCGCCAGCGGTACGGCGATCGCGCTGGCCGGCCGGTGGCTGGAACCCCGCTTCGAGACAGTTTTCGCCGCGTGCGCCCTGCTGTTCGGCATCTCCATGGTCGCCTGCCTGTGGCTGGGTCAGCGCATTCCGTTCAACGCACTGGAGATCATCTGGGACCCGCGGCAATGGGCGTACCTGGCGGCGCTGTACCTGCTGTTCATGGTGCCGTTTTTCTTCGCGGCGAGCTGTATCGGCATGGCCTTCGCCTGCCGCCGCGAGTGGGTCGACCGAATCTACTTTTTCGACCTCCTCGGCGCCGGCGTCGGGGCTGCTCTGTTGGTGGCCGCGCTGTTCCTGTGGCTGCCGCAGCGGGTCGTCATCGGCCTGTCCGCCATGGCGCTGATTGCGTCGGTGCTGGCTGCCCAGGATGGACGCCCGATTGGACGCCTGGCCGGACGGCGAGCCCTGAGCCTCACCTTGGCCCAGGTGGCCTGGCTCGGGTGCCTGCTGTACGCGCTGCCGGCCGACCGGATCGGGCTGCAGATATCCCAGTTCAAGGGACTCAGCCAGACCCTGGAGGTGGTGGGAGCCCACCGGCTGGCGGAACGTTCAGGGCCGCTTGGCCTGCTCACCGTGGTCGAAAGCCCGCGCGTGCCATTCCGCCACGCGCCCGGGCTCAGTCTGAACACGCGTCATCTGCCGCCGGATCAGCTTGCCGTGTTCACGGATGGCGAAGGAATGAGCGTTATCACGTCGTTCGATGGCGACCTGGCCGCGTTCGGGCACCTCGGCGACGTTACGGCCGCAGCGCCCTATCACCTGCTCGAGTCGCCGCGGGTGCTGGTGCTGGGCGCCGGCACGGGCGCCGACGTGCTGCTGGCTTTGTACCATGGGGCCGCCGCGGTCGACGCCGTGGAGCTGAACGGCCAGGTGGCCCAACTCGTGCAGCGGGATTTCGCGGACTATGCCGGCCATTTGTACGAAGACGAACGCGTTTCGCTGCACCTGGCCGAGGCGCGCGGCTACGTCACCCGCGAAGCGCGGCGCTGGGACCTGGTCCAGGTCGCGCTGCTGGATTCCTTCGCGGTTGCCGGTTCCGGGGTCCAGGCATTGGGCGAAAGTTACCTCTACACCGTTGAGGCCATCGGGCAATACCTGGCGCGACTGCAGCCCGGCGGGAAGCTGGCGATCACCCGCTGGCTCAAAGTTCCGCCGCGTGACAGCCTGAAGCTGTCGGCCACCGTCATCGAAGCGCTGCGGGCGGCCGGCGTTGACCGTCCCGGGCGGAGGCTGGCCGTCATTCGCAGCTGGAACACGCTGACGCTGCTGGTGAAGAACGGGGATTTCGACGAGGCTGAAATCGCCGCGCTGCGCGATTTTGCCCGCCAGCGTTCCTTCGACACGGCCTGGTATCCCGGGATGCCGGCCATCGAGGCGAATCGTTTCAATCAGCTGGATCGGCCATGGGTTTACGAAAGCATCCGGGCACTGCTCGGCCCGGCCCGCGACGCCTACCTGGACGGTTACAAATTCGACATTGCTCCGGCGACCGACCAGCGGCCGTATTTTTTCAACTTCTTCAAGTGGCGGGTGCTGCCCGAACTCTGGTCGCTGCGCAAACGGGGCGGTGGGCTGGTCGAATGGGGTTACCTAGTGCTGGTCGCGACCCTCGTGCAGGCGCTGCTGGCCGGCGGGCTGCTGATCCTGGCGCCCCTGGCCGGCGCACGGCGCGCCTGGCCGGCCGGAACGGGCCGGTCGATGGGGAGCTATTTCTTTTTGCTGGGCCTGGCCTTCCTGTTCGTCGAAATGGCGTTCATCCAGAAGTTCATCCTGTTCCTGTCGAACCCCCTGTACTCGGTTGCCGTGGTCCTGGCGGGTTTCCTGGTGTTCGCCGGTCTGGGCAGCGCCTCGTCCGGCTGGCTGGCGGTCAGGCTGGCACGGGGGCGGGCTGCCGCCGTCCGCGCGGCGGTGGCCGGCATCGCGGCCTTCGTGTTGATCTACCTGTGGCTGCTGCCGCTCATCTTCGAGAGGTTCATGGGCCTGCCCGACCCGGCTCGGATAGGCATTTCGCTCGCCCTGATCGCGCCGCTGGCGTTCTTCATGG
>CALKKN010000348.1 GCA_937995275.1 uncultured Lysobacterales bacterium
GGGTATGCACCCCGCGGTGCACGTTGGCGTTGTGTTCGCGGTAGAAACGGTCGGTGGCTTCGATCACCGCCAGCGGGCGCTGCGCGGATGCCGCGGTGTCCAGGTACACCAGCGGCTTGCCGTGGGCGGTCCGCTGCAGGATGGGGAAATCCCGCCGCACCCGCTCGATGTCAAAAGGTTGTGCCGCTGTCGGGTTGGTCATTGGGGTGCTCATGCAAGTTCTCGGTCAGATGGAAGACTCAGACAATCGCGGCTGAAGCCGCTCCCACAGAAGCCGCTCCTACAATTGTTCGCCGGAGGGCATCGCGGCATCGAGCAGGCCGCCGATCCGCTCGGCCAGAATCGGGTCCGCCACGCGATCGGTGACGGCGCGGCAGAAGGCCGCGGTCAACATGCGCCGCGCGGCGCCGTCGGTCAGGCCGCGGCTGCGCAGGTAGAACACCGCAGCCTCGTCCAGTTGGCCGACGGTCGCACCGTGGCTGGCTTCGACCTCATCGGCGTAAATTTCCAGCTCGGGCTTGGTGTCCATTTCGGCCAGCGGCGACAGCAGCAGATTGGCGTTCGACTGCCGGACGCTGGAGCCGTCGGCGCCGGCCTGAATGAGCGCGCGGCCATTGAAGACGCCCCGGCTGCGGCCACCCAGCACGCCGCGGAAAAACTGCTCGCTGGCGCAGCCCGGGGCCAGGTGTTCGACGGAGACGTGGTTGTCGACGTGGCGCCGGCCGTCCAGCAGCCAGGCGCCGGCGATATCCGCCTCGGCCCCGGGGCCCGTCAGCCGTGTCGTCAGTTCGTGGCGAGCCAGCCCGGCGCCCAGGTCGAAGCCCCGGTAGACGAACCGGCTGTCCCGTGCCTGTTCGAGCATTGTCGAGGTAAGCAGCACGGCCTGCTCCGTTTCTGCCTGCACCCGGGTGTGGCTCAGGCGGGCGCCGGCGCCGAGCTCGGCCTGGCAGAGCACGTTCAACCCCGCTGCCCCGTCACCGGGGGCCTCGCCGCTGCCCAGGTACTGTTCCACCAGTTCCAGGCGGGCGCCGTCGTCCAGCAGCACGAACAGGCGGAATTGGCCCATCGTCGCGGCTGCGCCGGCTGAAAGGCCCCACCGCAGAAGCAGGCGGCCGGCAGCGCTGCCGCCGGCTGCATCGCGGGCCACGTGCACGACCAGGCCCTGCGTCGCCAGAGCGGTATTGAGCGCCGCGAAGGCCCGCGTCGCGCCCCGCAGCTCGACCGCCTCGAACAGCGGTTTCAGTCGTTCCTCGAATCGTTCCAGGGCCGTCGCCAGCGGCAGCACGGTCAGACCCTGGGGCAAGTCCGCCGGCACCTCGCCCAGCGCGCCATCACGGATGTCGACCACAACCGACGATTCGCACAGCGGCGGCGGCAGATCCGCCACCGGCGCCGGTACCGGCTCCGCCGCGGTCAGCCGCAGACCGTCGAACACGGTCATCGGCGTGTACTTCCAGGCCTCGACCTTGCGGTGCGGCAGGCCGGCAGCGCGGAACTGCCCGACCGCGTTTTCACGCAACTCGCGCAGCCAGGCGGGCGCCGGTTCCTGTGGTGCCGCCGCCAGCGCGTCCGACCACTGTTCGGTCAATCCGGTCATGCGCCTGCCGCCGCCCCGGCGCCACCGGAACCGGTCTCTGCCCCTTCCAGCGCCTGGATGCCGCCCTCCGCCAGCCAGGAGTAACCTTCTTCCTCCAGCTTGAGCGCGAGGTCCGCATCCCCGCTGGCGGCGATCCGGCCGCCGGACAGCACGTGCACCCGGTCCGGCACGATGTATTCCAGCAGCCGCTGGTAATGCGTGACCACGATCATGGCCCGGTCCGGCGAACGCTGGCGGTTGACCCCTTCGGCCACGAGCTTCAGCGCGTCGATGTCGAGACCCGAATCGGTCTCGTCCAGGATCGCCAGCGCCGGCTCCAGCACCGCCATCTGGAAGATCTCGTTGCGCTTTTTCTCGCCGCCCGAAAAGCCTTCGTTCACGGCCCGGTGCATCAGGTCGTCGCTGATGTGCAGGATCTCGAGTTTCCCGCGGATCAGCTTCAGGAACTGCATCGAGTCGAGCTCCGGCTCCCCGCGGTACTTGCGCTGAGCGTTCAGCGCGGCGCGCAGGAAGTAGGTGTTGTTCACCCCGGGGATCTCCACCGGGTACTGGAAGGCCAGGAAGATGCCTTCGCAGGCCCGCTCCTCCGGCTCCAGTTCCAGCAGGTCGCGGCCCCGGTACAGCACTTGCCCGTCCGTGACCTCGTAGCCCTCGCGCCCGGCGATCACGCTGGCGAGCGTGCTTTTGCCCGAGCCGTTGGGGCCCATGATCGCGTGCACCTCGCCCGCATTCACCTCGAGATCGAGGCCGTTCAGAATCTGTTTGCCCTCCACGCTGGCGTGAAGGTTGCGTACTTTCAACATCGCTTTGTCCATCGTTATCAACTCACGATCCCATCATCACCGGGCGCCGGTCGGAGCCGGGCAAGCGCGGTGGGGTCGGTCCAAACCACCGTCACCCATTCCTCGCTAACCCACCGCCCCCTCGAGGCTCACCTCGAGCAAAGCCTTGGCCTCGACCGCGAATTCCATCGGCAACTCCCGGAACACCTGCTTGCAGAAGCCGTCGACGATCATCGACACCGCGTCTTCCTCGGAAATCCCGCGCTGCAGGCAGTAGAACAACTGGTCTTCGCCGATGCGGGAGGTCGTGGCCTCGTGCTCCACCTTCGCGGTCGGGTTGCCGACCTCGATGTAGGGAAAAGTGTGCGCGCCGCAGCGCTTGCCGATCAGCATCGAATCGCACTGCGTGAAATTGCGCGCGTTCTTCGCCGTCTTCGCAACGCGCACCAGGCCCCGGTAGGCGTTCTGCCCGCGGCCCGCCGAGATGCCCTTGGAGATGATCTTGCTGCGGGTGTCGCGGCCGATGTGGATCATCTTGGTGCCGGTGTCGGCCTGCTGGAAGTTGTTGGTCAGCGCCACCGAATAGAACTCGCCCACCGACCGCTCGCCGCGCAGCACGCAGGACGGGTACTTCCAGGTGATCGCGGAACCCGTCTCGACCTGGGTCCAGGAAATCTTCGACCGGTCGCCGCGGCACATGCCGCGCTTGGTCACGAAATTGTAGATGCCGCCCTTGCCTTCCTCGTCGCCCGGGTACCAGTTCTGAACGGTGGAGTACTTGATCTCCGCGTCCTCGAGCGCCACCAGTTCCACGACCGCCGCGTGCAGCTGGTTCTCGTCGCGCATCGGCGCCGTGCAGCCTTCCAGGTAGGAGACGTAGCTCTTGTCCTCGGCGATGATCAGGGTCCGCTCGAACTGCCCGGTTTCGGCCGCATTGATGCGGAAATAGGTGCTCAGCTCCATGGGGCAACGCACCCCCCTGGGGATGTAGACAAAACTGCCGTCCGAGAAGACCGCCGAATTGAGCGCCGCGAAAAAGTTGTCGCGCGGCGGCACGACGGTGCCCAGGTGCTGACGCACGAGTTCGGGATAGTCGCGCACGGCCTCGGAGAAGGAGCAGAAAATCACGCCGGCCTTCTTGAGCTCTTCGCGGAAAGTGGTGCCGACCGACACCGAGTCGAACACCGCATCCACGGCCACCCCGGCCAGCCGCGCACGCTCGTGCAGGGGCACGCCGAGCTTGTCGTAGGTTTCCAGCAGCTTGGGATCGACTTCGTCAAGGCTCTGGGGCCGGTCCTTGTCGGACTTGGGCGCGGAAAAATAGGAAATGGCCTGGAAATCGATGGGCTCGATCTTCAGATGCGCCCAGTCCGGCGCCTGCATGGTCAGCCAGTTCCGGTAGGCCTGCAGCCGCCATTCCGTCAGCCACTCCGGCTCTCCCTTCCGCGCCGATATCCAGCGAACGGTTTCCTCGTTCAGCCCCGGGGGGACGGTTTCCGACTCGATGTCGGTCACGAAACCGTGCTTGTACTTCTGTTGAACGAAACGATCGACAGAGGAAGTGTCAACGGTGATCTGGTCGGAATTCATGGTCGTGTGTCCCTTACAGGCTCATCAAGCGGTCAGCGTCGTGATCTGCAGTGGCCCGGCCTTTCGCCCGGGCGGCGCCGCCATCTCGGCCAGGCTGACCTGCTGCAGCGCCTCGGCGACCGCCAGGCTGATCCGCTGCCAGTTGCCGCGCAACTCGCAGCTGTCCTCCTGGTTGCACAGGCCCTGTTCCACGCTGCACTCCGTCATCGCGATCGGGCCCTCGATGGCGGCGATGACTTCCGCGACATTGATGTCGGCGGCGCCACGCGTGACACGGTAGCCGCCATTGGCGCCGCGGAACGACTCCAGCAGCCCGTTACCGGCCAGCAATTTCAGCACCTTGCTGGCGGTCGGCACCTCGACCCGCACACGTTCGGACAGCGCGTGCGCGCTCAGCACCTCGCGATCGCGGGCCAGCTCGACCATCAAAAGGATGGCGTAGTCACTCATTTTCGAAATTCGCAGCATGGCTTATATAGTACCATATGAGTACTGTTTAAGTAGGGCCGTCCGCACGAATACCAAGCCCTTGCCGTTTCGGGCAAAATGCGCGCATGACCGGAACGGCTGACCCATCGCAGAACGGAACCGATGAGCGACAGGGCCGGGCAGCCTCCTGGGCCGCCCGGATGCTGGGGTTGGACGAGGTCAGGCTGGAGCCGGTATCCGGCGACGCCAGTTTCCGCCGCTACTTCCGACTGCAGGCGCCGTCCGGCCCCGTCATCCTGATGGACGCGCCGCCGGAACGCGAGGACTCGCGCCCGTTTGTCGATATCGCTGCCCGCCTGCGCGCGGCCGGCCTCAGCCCACCGCGCATCCTGCACTTCGACCTCGAACTCGGATTCGGCCTGCTGGAGGACTTCGGCGACGTGCTGTACCGCGACGTGCTCGACAAAGGATCTGCGGGTGACCTGATGCCGGGGCTGTTCGACCTGATCGAAGGTCTGGCGACGCGCGTATCCAGCGCCGGGCTCCCCCCGTACGACGAGCAGGTGCTGCAATCGGAACTCAATCTGTTCCCGGACTGGTACCTGGAGCGGCACCGTGAACGCCCACTGGCCGGCGCCGAGCGCGGCGTCTGGGCCGGGCTGTGCGCCGCCCTGATCCGGTCCGCCACCCGCCAGCCGCAGGTCTTCGTGCACAAGGACTTCCACTCCTGCAACCTGCTGCGGACCGCGGACGAACCGGGCCTGATCGACTTCCAGGACGCCCTTCTCGGCCCGGTGAGCTATGATCTGGTTTCGTTGCTGTGGGACCGCTACATCGCCTGGCCCCGCGAGCAACTGGAGGAGTGGATGCTGGAGATGCGCGCGCGCCTTGCGCCGGACACCGAAGCCGGGGAATGGATCCGCTGGTGCGACTGGATGGGCCTGCAGCGCAACCTGAAGATCGTGGGTATCTTCGCCCGGCTGCGATACCGCGACGGCAAGACCGGTTACGTGGAGATGATCCCGAGGTTCTACCGTTACCTGCTCGACGTGCTGCCGCGCTACCCGGAATTCCGGGACTTCCAGCGCCTACTGGAGCGACCCGAATGCGCGCCATGATCCTGGCCGCAGGCCGTGGCGAACGCTTGCGGCCGCTGACGGACGAGGTGCCCAAGCCGCTGGTGACAGTCGGCGGCAAGCCGCTCATCGAGTATCACCTCGAGAGGCTGGCGGCCGCCGGTTTCGGCGAGGTCGTCATCAACCAGGGCCACCTCGGCGACCTGCTGCCGGCCGCGCTCGGCGACGGCAGCCGCTGGGATATCCGGATCCACTGGTCGGACGAACAGCCCCAAGCCCTGGAGACCGGTGGCGGCATCCACAAGGCGCTGCCGATGCTGGGCGGCACGCCCTTCCTGCTGATCAACGGCGATTTGTGGACGGACTATCCCTACGCCCGGCTGCGCGCGGTCAAGTGCGACTGGGCGCACCTGGTGCTGGTCCCCAACCCGCCGCACAACCCGGCAGGCGATTTCGCCCTGCATGGCGCCCGGGTCCGCGAACCGGGCGAGCCGCGGCACACGTTCAGCGGCATTGCCGTCTACCACCCGCGGCTGTTCGCGGGATGCAGCCCGGGCAAGTTCTCCGTGGTCCAGTTGCTGCGTGCGGCCATGCGCGATCACGTGGTCACCGGGGAAGTGTACCGGGGCGAATGGAACGACGTCGGGACGATGGAGCGGCTCGAGGCGCTGCGGCGGACCTCATGACCTGAGCGCGGGCCCCTTGGGGCTGGATGCGCACGGAGAGGCTGTAGGAGCGGCTTTAGCCGCGATGGGTGGTGGCGTCAACGGCCTCATGCGGGCCGCGGATTTGACCTGCCGCGCCTCGTGCTCACGAAAGCGATTTTGAATGCCGATTTCTTGACATAAATCTACACGCCGGGACTTTTTGCCGGTATCCTCTGCCCTGTCTGAACGTTCAGGAGTACAGCCCTCGCTGGCGATCCGCCGGCGCCTGAGCGGCGCCACTCGAAAGCCGCAGAAAGCCGGGCTGCAAACAGTAAACCATTCGGAGCTTGTTTATGAGAATCGGTGTACCGAAAGAGAAATACGCGGGCGAAAGACGCGTCGCCACCACCCCCGACGTAGCCGCCCAGCTGATCAAGCTGGGTTACGAGGTTGCGGTCGAGTCCGGTGCCGGCGCCACCGCCAGTTATTCCGACGCGGCCTACGAGTCGGCGGGCTGTTCCGTGGCCGCGACGGCGGACGAAATCTGGAACGATTCCGACATCGTCATGAAGGTACGCGGCCCGGATGCCGAAGAAGCGCCGCGCCTGAAATCGGGCCAGACGCTGATCAGTTTCCTGTATCCGGCGCAGAACCCGGACCTGCTGCAGCAATTGACCGACAGCGGCGCAACGGTGCTGGCCATGGACAGCGTGCCGCGCATCTCCCGGGCGCAAAAGGTGGATGCCCTGAGTTCCATGGCCAACATCGCGGGCTACCGGGCCGTGATCGAAGCGGCCCAGCACTTCGGCCGCTTCTTTACCGGGCAAATCACGGCTGCCGGCAAAGTGCCGCCAGCCAAGATACTGGTCATCGGGGCGGGCGTGGCCGGGCTGGCCGCCATCGGCGCCGCCCAGAGCATGGGCGCCATCGTCCGCTCGTTCGACACCCGCCCCGAGGTCAAGGAACAGATCGAGAGCATGGGCGCCGAGTTCCTGATGCTGGACTTCGCCGATGAAGACGGCACCGGCGAGGGCGGCTACGCCAAGGTCATGAGCAAGGAGTTCATCGAAGCCGAGATGGCCCTGTTTGCCGAGCAGGCCAAAGAGGTGGACATCATCATCACCACCGCGCTGATTCCCGGCAAACCGGCGCCGCGCCTGATCACGGCGGAGATGGTGGAGTCCATGAAGGACGGCAGCGTGATCGTCGACCTGGCCGCCGAACAGGGCGGCAACTGCGAGGTGACCCGGCCGGGCGAGGTATACGAGCACAAGGGCGTGACCATCATCGGCTACACGGACCTGCCGAGCCGCCTGTCGGCCCAGTCGAGCCAGCTGTATGGAACCAATCTGCGGCACCTGCTGACCGACATGACGCCCGAAAAAGACGGGCAGCTCGTCGTCGACATGGAGGACGAGGTGATCCGCGGCACCACGGTGTGCAAGGACGGTGAAACGACCTGGCCGCCACCGGCCTCGCAGATTTCGGCGGCTCCAGCGCCCCAACCGGATGCGGCGCCGGCCCCGCCGCCGGAGCCGAAGAAGAAGTCCGTGGCGGGCCCGATCATCGGCATGGTGATCGCCGGCCTCGCATTGCTGGGGCTCGGCGCCGTCGCGCCCCAGGACTTCATGGCGCACTTCACCGTGTTCGTGCTGGCCTGCTTCGTCGGCTACATGGTGATCTGGAACGTGACGCCGGCCCTGCACACGCCGCTGATGAGCGTGACCAACGCGATCTCCAGCATCATCGTGATCGGCGCGTTGATGCAGATCAGTTCCGATACCCAGCTGATCAAGTGGATCGCGATCGCAACGGTCGGAATCACCTCGGTGAACATCTTCGGCGGCTTCGCGGTGACGCGGCGCATGCTCGAAATGTTCCGGAAGTAAGGAGGCCATCATGGAATTCAACGGAATTTTGGTGGTTTCGTACATCATCGCAACCATCCTGTTCATCCTGGCGCTGGGCGGCCTGTCCCACCAGGAAACGGCACGTCGCGGCAACTGGTACGGCATCGTCGGCATGGCGATCGCGCTGGCGGCCACCATCTGGGGCATCGTCACCCAGGCCTACGTCGAACTGGTCGTGGCCCTGCTGATCGGCGCCACCATCGGCCTCATTGCCGCGCGGCGGGTGCAGATGACGCAGATGCCCGAACTCGTGGCGATCCTGCACAGCCTGGTCGGCGTGGCGGCCGTCGCGGTCGGATTTGCCAACTTCCTCGATCCGGGACGCCTGGCCCATTACCAGGGCATCGATCTCACCATCCACGACATCGAAACCTACCTGGGCATTCTGATCGGTGCGGTGACCTTCTCCGGCTCCGTGATCGCGTTCGGCAAGCTGTCCGGCAAGATCACCAGCAAGCCCCTGGTGCTGCCCGCGCGGCACTGGCTGAACCTGATCCTGCTGCTGGTGGTGATTTACTATGGCTACCAGTTCGTGGTGCAGTCCCCGACCGGCACGGCCGAAATCCCCGCGGGCTGGCTGCCGCTGATCATCATGACGGCGCTCTCCCTGCTGTTCGGCATCCACATGGTGATGGCGATCGGCGGGGCGGACATGCCGGTCGTGGTGTCCATGCTGAACAGCTACTCGGGATGGGCGGCCTCGGCCACCGGCTTCATGCTGGGCAACGACCTGCTGATCGTGACCGGCGCGCTGGTCGGCTCCTCGGGCGCGATCCTGAGCTACATCATGTGCCGGGCGATGAACCGCAAGTTCCTGGCGGTGATCGCCGGCGGCTTCGGCACCAGCGAGGGCACCCAACTGGCCGGCACCGAAGACCAGGGCGAAGTCCAGCCCATCGACTCGGACGAAACCGCCGCCCTGCTGGCCGACGCCAAGGAAGTCATGATCATTCCCGGCTACGGCATGGCGGTGGCGCAGGCCCAGCACATCGTTCATGAACTCACGCAGGTGCTGCGCGACAAGAAGGTCAACGTCCGCTTCGGCATCCACCCGGTCGCGGGCCGCATGCCCGGCCATATGAACGTGCTCCTGGCGGAGGCCAAGGTGCCCTACGACATCGTCTTCGAGATGGACGAGGTCAACGAGGACTTCCCGGAGGTGGACGTATCGATCGTCATCGGCGCCAACGACATCGTGAACCCCTCGGCCCTGGAAGAGCCGGAGGGCCCGATCGGCGGCATGCCGGTGCTCGAGTGCTGGAAGGGCAAGACCACGATCGTGCTCAAGCGCAGTATGGCGACCGGCTACGCCGGCGTGCAGAATCCGCTGTTCTTCAAGGAGAACACCCGGATGCTGTTCGGCGACGCCAAGGACAGCCTCGAGGCGGTGTTCAAGGCGCTGTAGCGCAAACGTTCCAGTCAGGCAGGACAGACCCCCGGCGCACCGGCGCAGGGGGTCTTTTCAATTGAGGAGCCTCGCTTCCCTGCCAATTGAATGAATCGCCCTCTCCCACAAGGCCATACGCCTGCCGTGGTGAACACGCGGTGACCTGCCTCAAGCGGGTGGCGGCGCAGCGCCGTGGCGCCCTTCCCCCGTCGGGCAAGAATTCCGCGGAAGGTCTATACTTATCGAGCAACCAAGGGAATTGTTCGTTGCCTTAATCCGGATCATGGAAGTGCGAGAGATTTTTTCCAAGGACGGGGACCGGACCCCACGGGCAACTGTTTCTTTTGAGCTTCATCAGCACAGACCAGTCACGGGATTTCGGCAGATGGCCGACTGCACGCGCTCGCGGCGCATGCGGCCGCCGTGGCCGCCACAACCAATATTTCGAGGAGGCGAGAAAACACCATGAAAACATTTTTAGTGAGGGGGAGTGGGAGAAATGTACAGGACGCGCCAGAAACATCCACAGCATGGCCCTGGCTGGCTCGCGCCACCATCGCACTGATAGTCGTTGGCTGGCTGACGTCGCCAGCCTTCGCCCAGACCGTCAGGTACTACAGCGCGACCACGGCGCCAACCTCCGTTGCCGCCGGCACGGACAACGCACATTCCTTTACGATCGAGAACTGTAACGGCAGCGCGGCGTGCGAAGGCGCGATCACCAGCGCCAGGCAGGCCATCAGATCCATCACCGTCGCCATCCCGCCAGGCTTCGCGGTGGACCCGTTTTCGTGCGCGATCAGCGCGGCGGAAGGGGACACCTGGGACCTCACGTTCAACCTGGGCGTAATGGAAATCGTCAAGTCGGGGCCCACCGACCTGGCCGTAGGCGAATCGCTTACGCTCAGTTGCAACGCAACGGCGCCCTGCGACGCCGCGTTCTATGAATGGACGACCGTTGCCTTCAACGGCGACGATTTCACCACGGCCTACGATCTGCGGGGAACGCAGCCCGAGGTCGAGGTCACGGGCACGTGCGACGACGGCGGCTTCGAAGACGGTGACTATTGCACCTACACGCAGGGTGGCTGGGGCGCCCCGCCCAACGGCGGCAATCCGGGCCAGATCCTGGCCGACAATTTCGATGGCCTCTACGGCGACCTTGTTGTCGGTACGGGCTTCACGATGACGTTCGAATCGGCGCCCGACGTGGAGGCTTACTTGCCAGCGGGCGGAACGCCGGGGGCGCTGATCGGTGATGTAACCAATCCCACCAGCACGAGCGCCGGCGTCTTCGGCGGCCAGACGACGGCCCTGAGGCTGAACGTCGATCTCAACGACGCGGGGATCATCGACGGATTCGAAGGCACCATCAGCAGCCTGGTGCTGACCGGCACCGGTGGTTCGCTGGACGGCTCGACCGTGGCGGAGATTCTGGCCGTGGCGGAACAGGCACTCGGCGGCGGCGGCTTGCCGGCAAGTTACAGCTACGCGCAGATCAACGATCTCGTCGATAACCTGAACAATGCCTTCGACAATTGCGTGCCCACCGACTGGGCGCAGGCCCACCTGATGGTGGTGCCTGACTGATCTCGGATGCATCGGGCCTTGACGCCCGAGAATGCGAAAGTGGCGAGGCCGGCGGGCATGCACCGCCGGCCTTTCTTTGGATGGCCCCGGGGAGACGGAAGCGCATGAGCAACGATTATCTCAAGGCGCTGATTTTCGACGTCGACGGCACGCTGGCGGACAACGAGCGTGACGGGCACCGGGTTGCGTTCAACGCGGCGTTCCGGGAGGCCGGGCTGGACTGGGAATGGGACATACCGACCTACGACCGCCTGCTCGGGGTCTTCGGGGGGAAGGAGCGGCTGCGCCACTACATCGAGTCGTTCCGCCCGGATTTTGAGCCGCCCGCGGACCTCGATGGATTTGTTCGAGACCTGCATCAGCGAAAAACCCGGCATTACCTGCAGTTGCTCGAAGCCGGTGCGATACCGCTGCGTCCGGGCGTGGAGCGCCTGCTGCGGGAAGCGCGCGCCGCCGGCCTGAGACTGGCGGTCGCCAGCACGACGACCCTGGAGAACGTCACGGTGCTGCTCGGCCAGGCCCTGGGCGAGGACGGCGTGGCCTGGTTCGACGTGATCGCGGCCGGCGATGTCGTGGCGAACAAGAAGCCGGCGCCGGATATCTACCTGAAGGCGCTGGAACAACTCGGGCTGGAAGCATCCGAATGTCTGGTCATCGAGGATACCGAGGCCGGGCTGGCGTCGGCCACCACCGCCGGGCTCACCACGGTGATCACCGTCAACGGCGCGACCCGCAACCAGGACTTCAGCGGCGCGGCGCTGGTCGTCGATCAACTCGGCGAGCCGGGCCGGCCGTTCGAAGTGCTGGCCGGCGATGCGCACGGCGGGACCCTGGTGGACGTCGCGTTGCTCAGGCGCATCCACGCGGAGAAACACGGAACCGCCTACATCGTTTTCTTCCAGGGCAAGGCGCCGGTCTGAGATCTCCGGGCGCAGGCCCGTACGGGTGCTGCGGTATAATTGCGTGTTGCCTTCCCCCTGCGGTGCCGGCAGGCCGGAGAGAGAGAATCCAGCATGAACGACAAGCTCAAAGAGAGCGCCCTGCACTATCACCGGTATCCGCGGCCGGGGAAAATCCGCATCGCGCCGACCAAGGCGCTGACCACGCGCGAGGACCTGTCACTGGCCTATTCGCCCGGCGTGGCGGCCGCCAGCGAACTGATCCACGCAAATCCGGACGCAGCGCGCGAGGTGACGGCGCGCGGCAACCTGGTCGGCGTGATCACCGACGGCACGGCCGTGCTGGGCCTGGGCAACATCGGCCCGCTGGCGGCCAAGCCGGTCATGGAAGGCAAGGGCGTACTGTTCAAAAAGTTCGCGGACATCGACGTGTTCGATATCGAGATCGCCGAACAGGACCCGGACCGGCTCATCGAAATCATCGCCGCACTGGAACCCACCTTCGGCGGCATCAACCTGGAGGACATCAAGGCGCCCGGGGCATTTCGCATCGAACGGGCGCTGCAGGAGCGCCTGAACATCCCGGTGTTCCACGACGACCAGCACGGCACCGCCATCATCACCGGCGCGGCGGTGCTGAACGCGCTGCAGATCGTCGGCAAGAAGATCGGGAAGGTCAAGCTGACCGCGTCCGGCGCCGGCGCGGCGGGCATCGCCTGCCTGGACCTGCTGGTGAAGCTTGGCCTGCGGCGCGAAAACCTCCTGGTCTGTGACCGGGACGGCCTGATCTACAAGGGCCGCTTCGAAGATGAGGATCCGGAAAAGCTCCCCTACGCGCGCGAAACAGACTTGCGGAGCCTCGAGGAGGCCGTGGTGGGCGCCGACATTTTCCTGGGCGTCTCCGTCGGCGGCGTGCTCAGCAAGGCGATGGTCAGGACGATGGCCGACCGGCCGATCATCCTCGCCCTGGCGAACCCGGACCCCGAGATACTCCCCGAGGCTGCCCGCGAGGCGGCCCCGGACGCGATCATCGCGACCGGCCGCTCCGACTACCCCAACCAGGTCAACAACGTCCTGTGTTTTCCGTATATCTTTCGAGGCGCCCTGGACGCCGGGGCCACCTGCATCAACGACGAGATGCAGATGGCCTGCGTGCGGGCCCTGGCCGAGCTGACGCACCGGGAGGTCCAACAGAAGGAAGCGCTCTCCCACCAGGACGAGGCCCTGCAGTTCGGCCCCGACTACATCATCCCGCGGCCGTTCGATCCGCGCCTGCTGGCCTGCATCGCGCCGGCCGTCGCGCAGGCCGCCATGGACAGCGGGGTGGCGAAGCGGCCCATCGGGGACCTGGCCGCCTACCGGCAGGCGCTGGACGCATTCGTCTACCGGACGGGCATGCTGATGCAGCCGGTATTCGACGCGGCCAGGCGCGCCCCGAAACGGGTGGTCTATGCCGAAGGCGAGGAGCCGGTGGTGCTGCGCGCCCTGCAGTCCGTGGTCGACAATGGACTGGCATTCCCGATCGTCATCGGGCGGCCGGCAGTCGTCCGGCACCGGATCGAAAAGTTCGGGCTGCGGCTCCGACCCGGCCTGGACTTCGAACTGGTCAATCCGGAGAAAGACGACCGCTACCGGGAATACTGGACCGCCTACCACGAGATCATGGAGCGCCGCGGCGTATCTCCGGATATTGCCAAGACCATGATCCGAACCAGAACCACCATCATCGCCGCGGTGATGGTGCATCGGGGCGAGGCGGACGCCATGCTGGCCGGCGTGGTGGGGCGCTACCGCACGAAGCTGCAGCACGTGCTGGACGTGCTGGGGCTGGCGCCGGGGGTGCAGGTGCCCGGTTC
>CALKKN010000349.1 GCA_937995275.1 uncultured Lysobacterales bacterium
GCGGATAACTGATTCTACCTCAGCGGCGCTGTAGTAGGGGCCGAGCCACACGCGGAACAGCCTGTCCACGTCATGAACGGACACCGGCGTGAGGTCTGAATCACGCAGCTGACCGGCCAGTTGTTCGGCGCCTTCCCGCCGGCCGTACGCCCCCGCCTGCAGCCAGGTGCCGTCCCCCACAGCCGGCTCGGCCGCCGGGGCCGCCGCGGGCTGCGCATCCAGCGCGGCGTAACGGTCCCAGGTCCCCACGTCGATGGCGCGGACGTCCACGCGCGCGGTGCCCGTGGCAATCATCCCGAGCCGCAGCGCGGCGCCGTAGGAGAGGTCGATGATGCGGCCATCCTTGAACGGGCCGCGGTCGTTGATTTTGACGATGATCTTGCGGCCGTTGTCCAGGTTGGTGACCTCGGCATAGGTCGGCAGTGGCAGCGACTTGTGCGCGGCGGTCGCCAGGTGCATGTCGTAGGGTTCGCCGCTGGATGTCCTGCGCCCGTGGAATTTCGAGCCGTACCAGGACGCGATGCCGCGCTCGTGGTAACCCTCGCTGCTGGCCAGCACGTGGTACTTCCTGCCGAAGACCTCGTACGGCGAGTGGTTGCCGTACCGCGCGGGGGGCTCGGCGCGCGGGACCGCGTCGGCCACGTCCTCGGGCTTCAGGTCCAGCGTGGAGGGGCCGTCTGCCGGTTCCTCGACCCGCGGCTGCTCGCCCGCGCAGGCCGTCAGCAGCACAACGACGGCGGCTGCCAGCAGCGGCAAGATCAGCCGGCGCATGAGGCTGATCATTCTCCGAAGCCGGCCAGGATCGCCTCGCTGAGCTCGAACACGGCCATGGCATACAGCGGGCTGCGGTTGTAGCGCGTGATCACGTAGAAATTCTCGAACGTGAGCCAATAGCTGTCCCCATCCTCCTCTTCCAGCCGCACGATGGTGGCCGGCTCACTGCCGTTCGCCGCCGCGTCGCCGGCCGCGAACCCGGCCGCCGCCAGTTCGGCCACGGTTTTCTGCGGCTTGAAGTTCCGCCGGGCCACCAGGTCGAAGTCGGCGCCGGGCGCCGGCTGCACGGGCATCGCCACGGGTTGGCCGGGCTCCCAGCCGTGCCGGTGCAGGTAATTGGCCACGCTGCCGATTACGTCCGGCATGGAACTCCACAGATCGCGGCGGCCGTCACCGTCGAGATCCACCGCGTACTCGCGGTAACTGCTCGGCATGAACTGGCCCACGCCCATGGCGCCGGCGTAGGAACCGCTGACCTCGCGCAGGGGCAGGCTTTCCTCGTCGCCGAGCAGCAGGAACTGGGCCAATTCGCGCGAAAAGAAATCCGAGCGGTCGTTGCCCGTGTCGGGATAGTAGAAGGACAGCGTGGCCAGCGCGTCCAGCACCCGGTAGCCGCCGGTGATGCGCCCGTAAAAGGTCTCCACGCCGATGATCGCCACGATGATCTGCGGATCGACCCCGAACTGCTCCGCGGCCAGCGCCACCAGGGCCTCGTGTTCCCGCCAGAATTCAACCCCGCCCCGGATCCGCTTCCTGGTCACGAAGATGGGCCGGTAATCGAACCACGGCTTGGCCTCGGCCGGGCGGCTGATGGCATCGACGATGGATTGTTTGAACCGGGCCTCCTGCAGCAGGGCGATGACTTCCTGCGCGTCGAGGTTGTACTCCTCGGCCACACCGGCCGCGAATTCCTCCGCGCCCGGATGCTGCTGCGCCTGGCAGGAAGCGCTCAGGAAACAAACCAGTGTCAGGGCCAGGGCGCGTTTCATCGACATAAGCATTCCAGGTTGCATGGCAAGGCGCATTCTAACCCGAACACTGCATCAGTATCCCGGCCCTGGCCGGTCCAGGCACGCCTGAACCTGGGCTTCTTTCAACCCGTAGCTACGGCTACGGGTCTCAGTCCAGCCCGGCGCCCAGCCGCACCTGTCCTCAGCCATACCCCGGGATACTGATGCAGTGTTCGGGTTCATCGGAATTGGCTCAGCGTATGAAATTCCGGTGGCTGTAGATGGACATCAATATGCCGAAACCGGCCAACAGCGTCACGACCGAGGTGCCGCCGTAACTGATCAGCGGCAGCGGCACCCCCACCACCGGCAGCAGCCCCGACACCATCCCGGCATTCACCAGCACGTACACGAAAAACGTCAGGACGAGGCTGCCGGCCAGCAGGCGCCCGTAGGTCGTGCGCGCCAGGCTGGAAAGGTGCAGCCCGCGGCCGGCGATGAACAGGTACAGGCAAAACAGCAGCAGCACGCCCAGCAGCCCGAACTCTTCCGAGAGCACGGCCAGGATGAAGTCCGTATGGCGCTCCGGTATGAACTCCAGCCGTGACTGCGTGCCGTTGAGCCAGCCCTTGCCGAACAGCCCGCCGGAGCCCACCGCGATCTTCGACTGGATGATGTTCCAGCCGCTGCCCAGCGGATCGGACTCCGGATCGAGAAAGGTCAGCACGCGCTGGCGCTGGTAGTCACGCATGACCATCCACAGCGCCGGAGCGGCAGCGGCGGCGAGGCCCGCGAGGCCGAGGATCAGGCGCCACTGCAATCCGGACAGGAACAGAACGAACCCGCCGCTCGCCGCCACCAGCAACGCGGTGCCCAGGTCGGGCTGGCGCGCGATCAGGATGGCCGGCACGGCGAGGATCAGCAGCGATACGACGATGGATGTCCACTCGGGCGGCAACCGCCGCGGATGCAGGTACCAGGCCATCATCATCGGCACCGCGAGTTTCATGATCTCGGACGGCTGGAAGCGGATCACCCCGAGGTCCAGCCAGCGGTTGGTGCTGCGCCCGGTGCCGAAAAACCACGTCGCGAGCAGCAGCAGCACCCCCAGGCCGTACAGCCAGGGCGTCCAGATGCGCAGGATGTGCGGCGGCACCTGGCTCAGGATCAGCATGGCGACCAGCCCCGCCCCGAGGCGGACGGCCTGCCGGTAGACCGTGTCCATGCTGCCGCCGGAGGCGCCGTACAGCACCACCAGTCCGAATGCCATCAGCAGGAGCAACCCCACCAACAGCGGCGCGTCCAGTTGCGGCCAGCCGAACCAGCCCGGCAACAGTCGCCTCACTGACCCTGCTCCAGCCAGGCGTCGATGACCGCACGCGCCACCGGCGCGGCATGCCGCGAACCGCCGCCGCCGTGTTCGACCACCGTGGCTACCGCGATCGACGGCCGCTCGTACGGTGCGTAGGCAATGAACAGTGCATGGTGGCGCAGGTGGGTGGCGGTGTTCTCGTCCATGTCCTCGTCCACCGCCTGCGCGGCCACCTGGGCGGTGCCGCTCTTGCCGGCCATCTGCAGGGGCGGTTCGGGCCGGACGGCCCGCGCCGTTCCCCGGTCGCCATGGACCACCAGGCGCATGCCCTCGTGCACGATCGCCCAGTTGGCCGGCTCGACGATCGGCATGCGCTCCGTCTTCGGTGCGGCCACCCGCCGCGCGTGTGCGTCGCCCGCCGGCTTGCGCGCGAACAACAGGCGCGGCTCGAACCGCGTGCCGCCATTGGCCAGGGTGGCGACCGCGTTGGCCATCTGCAGCGGCGTCGCGACATTGAAGCCCTGGCCGATGCCGGCGATGACCGTCTCGCCCGGGTACCAGGGCTGGCCCAGGTACCCGCGCTTCCAGTTGGTCGAGGGCAGCACGCCGGCGTTCTCGCCCAACAGGTCGACACCGCTGCGCGTGCCGAAACCAAACCGGGCCAGGTTGTCGTGCATCCGGTCGATGCCGAGCTTCAGCGCCAGCTGGTAGAAATAGGTGTTGACCGACTGCTCGATCGCGCCGTAGATATTGACCCAGCCGTGCCCGCCTTTTTTCCAGTCGCGGAACGGCTTGTTGAGACCGGGCAGGTAAAAGCGGCCGGTCGAAAACACCCGGTCGTCGACAGTGATGGCGCCCAGTTCCAGGCCGGCCAGAGCGATGTACGGCTTCATCGTGGAACCGGGCTCGTAGCCGCCGAGAATGGCACGGTTGAACAGCGGGCGGCCCGGCGCGCTGACGACCGCGCGATATGCCTCCCGGCTGATGCCGTGCACGAACGGGTTGGGGTCGAACGCCGGCTTGCTGACCATGGCCAGTACCGAACCGTCGCTGGGATCGATGGCCACCACGGCCCCGGGGCGGTCGCCGAGCGCCTCCCATGCCGCCTGCTGGACCTGCATGTCCAGCGACAGGATCAGGTCGTCGCCGTGCACGGGGTCGTCCCGGCCCAGTACCTGCAGGGTGCGTCCCTGGGCATTGGTCTCGATCTTCTCGAGGCCGCTGGTGCCGTGCAGCAGGCCTTCGTAGTAGCGCTCGATACCGTCCTTGCCGATGTGCGTGGTGCCCCGGTAATTGCCGGAATCGACGCGAGCCAGGTCATCGGCGTCGAGCCGGCCCACGTAGCCCAGCACGTGCGTCAGCAGTTCGCCGTAGGGGTAGTGGCGCGCGAGGTAGGGAACCACTTCGATGCCATCGTAGCGGTGGCGATCCACGGCAAAGCGGGCCACCTCCACCTCGGAAAGGTTGAACTTGAGCGGCACGCTGTCGAAATCCCGGTAGCGCTTTCGTTGCGCCTGGAAAGTTTCCAGGGCATCCGGCGGCAGCTCGATGATGCGGCCCAGCGCGGCAATCGTCTCCTCGACGTCGCCGACTTTTTCCGGCACCAGTTCCAGCCGGTAGGCCGGAAGGTTCTCGGCCACCGGCCGGCCGCGGCGGTCGTAGATCACGCCCCGGTTGGGCGCCACCGGAACGACGCGCACCTGGTTATTCACCGAACGCGTGGCGAACTCCTCGTAACTGGCCACCTGCAGGTAGAAGTAGCGCACGGCCAGCAGCAGCACCGCTCCGGCCAGTATCGCGTAGGCGGTCAGCGCGCGCCGGCCGTACTGTCGGCCTTCCAGCATATGGTCCTTGAGCGGCAGGGCGGCTTGCCGACCTGAAAAACCGCGTATCTTCATCGAACCACCCGTTGACGCATCCGGCCGCGAAAGCGGTCCAGCAGAATGAACAGCCAGGGCCAGATCGCGGTGCCGACCAACGGCGCCACCCAGTACAGAGGTGACGGCAGCGGCTCGCCCCGCAGGCTGATGATCCACAGCAGGATCACGCGGTCGTTGAACAACAGGGCGAGCACCGACAGGGCCTGTTGCCAGGGTGGGAAAAAGCGCAGCCGCGAACGGAACCGCGTCACCAGGTAAACAATGATGACGAGGCTGAGCGCGTGCTGGCCGAGCAGAGAGCCGGTAAGCAGGTCGAGCGCCAGGCCGATGGCGAAGGCAAGCCCCAGCGACACCAGGCCCTGGGTCTCCAGGCACCAGTAAATCAATACCAGGGCGACCCAGTAGGGGCTAAGGAACTCCAGGTAGTGGGGCACCGGAAACAGGGTCAGCACCATCGCGATAGCAACCGTGATCAGGACCATCGACAGGCGGTCGCGGCGCAGGTTCACGGCTGCTCCTCGGCTGTTTCGGCAGAATCCGGCTCGCTGTCCGGCGGGGCCTCGGTGACGGGCGCTTCCGGCTCGGTCGAACCCGCCGCCTGTTCCGCGTCCGACGTTACCCCATCCGGTGTCGCCCCGTCCGGCGCGGGCTCCGCCCCCAGTGCAGCTTCCACCGGTTCCGTCGCGCCCTCATCCGGCGGTTCCACCGGCTGCGGCGTGTCGATCAGCAGGACCTCGCGGCCACGGTCGAGGGCGGCCAGCGGCTGCGCCTCCAGGCGCGCGAAAGTTCGGCCCGGCTCCCGGTCGATGGATGTCACCCGGGCGACCGGATAACCGCCGGGAAACCGGTCGCCCAGCCCGGAGGTCACGATCAGGTCGCCCTCCCGGACATCGGCCTCGCGGGGCACGTTGGGCAGGCTCAGCCGGCCCGTCTCCCCGAGGCCGAAGGCGACCGTGCGCAGGCCGGTGCGGCTCAGCTGCACCGGGATGGCATGGTTCGGGTCGGAAATCAGGCGCACGCTTGCATAGTGCGGGTGGACGTCTTCTACCTGGCCCATCACGCCGTTGCCGTCGATGACCGCCTGGCCCGCCCGCACGCCGTCCCGCAAACCGCGGTCGATAAGAACCCGGTGCGAGAACGGATCGAGCTCGACCTGCAGCAATTCGGCGAAGCGGTACTCGTAAGGCTGGCTCTGGGCGCCCTGGAACAGGGCCCGCAACCGTTCGTTCTCCCGCGCCAGGGTCTGCATCTGTTGCAGGGCAGCCTGCTGGCTCAACAGGGTCTTCTTCAGCCGCTCGTTCTCGTCGCGCAGCGAACGTCGGTCTGCAAACTGTCCGTGCAGGCCACGCAGTGCCTTCGCGGGCCAGTCGAGAAGGTGGTAGACGGGCTCGATGGCGTACCCGGCAACGCTGCGGATTTTCGGGACGTATTCGCCGCGATGATCCATCGCCATCAGCACCACGGCCACCAGCCCGTACAACATGAGCCGGGCCGTCTGTCCCCCCGGCCCGAAGAACCGTGTTCCCGTACCAGAGCTGCCTGGGAGCAAATCAGGACCTAGTTGGCGGCGAAGAAGTCGCCGTTGTTCTGGTCCATCAGCTCCAGGGCCTTGCCGCCGCCGCGCGCCACGCAGGTGAGCGGGTCATCCGCCGGAAACACTGGCAGACCCGTCTCCTCGGCGATCAGCCGATCCATGCCGCGCAGCAGCGCGCCCCCTCCGGTCAGCACGATGCCGGTCTCGGCGACGTCCGCGCAGAGTTCCGGCGGCGTTTGCTCGAGCGCCGTCTTGACCGCCTCGAGGATGGAGGACAGGTTTTCGTTGAGCGCCTCCAGCACCTCGTTGCTGGTAACGGTGATGTTGCGCGGCACGCCCTCGGCGAGGTTGCGGCCGGAAACCTCCATCGACTCGGACTGGTCGTCCGGCCAGGCGCAGCCGATCTTGATCTTGATGCGCTCGGCCGTGGTTTCGCCGATCAGCGTGCCGTAGTTGCGGCGCACGTAGTTGATGATGGCCTCGTCGAACTGATCGCCGCCGACACGGACCGAATTGGAATAGACCAGGCCGTTCAGCGAGATGACCGCCACCTCCGACGTGCCGCCGCCGACATCGAGCACCATCGCGCCGCGCGCCTCGTGCACCGGGATGCCGGCGCCGATCGCCGCGGCCATCGGTTCCTCGACCAGGAAGACCTCGCGGGCGCCCGCACCCTCGGCGGACTCCTTGATGGCCTTGCGCTCCACCTGCGTGGAACTGCAGGGCACGCAGACCAGGACCCGCGGGCTGGGCCGCAGGAACCGCGAGGTGTGCACCTTGCGGATGAAGTGCTGCAGCATGGCCTCGGTCATGTTGAAGTCGGCGATGACGCCGTCCTTCAGGGGACGCACCGTGCGGATGTTGCCGGGGGTCCGGCCCAGCATCTGCTTGGCCGACACGCCGACCGCGGCCACGTGCTGCGGACCGCCCGGTCCGCGATCCATGCGAACCGCCACCACCGAGGGTTCGTTCAGCACGATACCCTGGCCGCGGACGAATATAAGGGTGTTGGCCGTTCCCAGGTCGATCGACAGATCGTTGGAAAACAGGCCGCGGAGACTCTTGAAAACCATGTTGACGAATAATCCGTTGAACCGCGACGCGGTTGGGCTAGCTAATGTATCAGCAGGACCACTCCACCGCAACCCGAAAACCAGTGCAAACCCAGTATTTATGCGCCTTCCAGCGCCGCATCGAGGCTCTCAAACGCAGCTGGATGCCTGCTTGGGCCGCCTTCTGATATATCAGCAAATTGAGCCCTCGGCAAAACAAATGCCCTGCACTGCGGCAAATCCGCTAAAATGCCCGCGTTCGTATATCAGGTGAGAAATTCGGCATGTCGGCACTGATCTGTGGGTCCCTGGCCTACGACACCATCATGGTGTTCCCGGACCAGTTCAAGGAACACATCCTGCCCGACAAGGTGCATATCCTGAACGTGGCGTTCCAGGTTCCCGAGATGCGGCGCGAGTTCGGCGGCGTGGCCGGCAACATCGCCTACAACCTGCGCCTGCTGGGCGGCGAGCCCTACCCCATGGCAACGGTCGGCGACGACTTCGGGCCCTACGCCGACCACCTCGACCGGCTGGGCATCTCCCGGCGGTACGTCCGCCACGTGGAAGGTGAATACACGCCGCAAGCTTTCATCACCACCGACATCGACGACAACCAGATCACCGCCTTCCACCCGGGCGCCATGCAGTTCAGCTACCTGAACCGCGTGGGCGACACCGACGGCATCCGGATAGGAATCGTCGCGCCTGATGGCAAGCAGGCCATGCTGCAGCACAGCGCCGATTTCGTGACGGCAGGCATTCCGCACATTTTCGATCCCGGCCAGGGCATGACCCTGTTCAACGGCGACGAACTGAAACAACTGATCAGGGACGCAAAGTACATCGTCCTCAACGACTACGAGTTCCAGTTGATCAAGGAGCGCACCGGCCTGGACGGCAAGGCCATCGCCGAACGGGTCGAGGCCCTGATCGTGACCCAGGGCGCCGAGGGTTCCGTGCTGCGGACGCGGGACGGCGCGCGGGAAATCAGCGCCGTCGAGCCCGACGATGTGCAGGACCCCACCGGCTGCGGCGACGCATTCCGGTCCGGCCTGCTTTACGGCCTGCTCAACGACCTGGACCTGACCACCTGCTGCCGCATCGGGTCCGTGATGGGTGCGATCAAGATCGCCCAGCTGGGGCCGCAGAACCACAGCCCGACGTTCGACGAAATCGAGCAGCGCTTCTTCGACGCCTTCGGCTACCGATTCTAGTCCCGGGCCAAACAGATGCCGGATTGATATTTGCTTGATTTGGTAATACCATTTCAAGCATGAAGACCGTTACACTCAAAGCTGACGATAGCTTCGACCGGCGCCTGACCCGGCTGGCGAAGCGTTTGGGCACCACCAAGAGCGGGGTGATTCGCGAGGCCGTAGGCAGCTACGAGCGCCAAGTTGAACGTGAGGAACTGGCCCGGCGCATCCTCGAAGCGTCGCTGAAGACGCGCGAGGAGGCGCTGCGCACTTCCACCGACTGGGATGACGCCAACGCCGATGGGTTGTAGACGCGGCGAGGTCCGGCTCGCCAATTATAATCCCTCCAGGGGCACAGAAGCGGGAAAAATCAGACCCTGCATAGTCCTGCAATCCGATCTGTTGAACGACGCAGACCATCCGAGCACCACCGTGATACCGCTGACCACCCGCCTCGTGGATGCGGCGGCTCCGTTGCGATTCCGGGTCGCGCAACGGGGCAATCTGCAAGCAGATTTCGATGCCATGGTCGATCAGATCCGCACCATCGATAACCGGCGTTTCACCGGCGAGGCGTTGACGCGTTTGACCAGCGCCGAAATCGCGGAAATCGAAGAGTACCTGAAAATCGTCCTGGGGATGTCGGTCGGCTAATGCGGTTGCCTTAACGGGCCCCGGCGGTTGACAATTAGCCTTGCGGCAGTGAGAATTTGCGCCCCGATCGAAACGGATCGGCCGATTTCACGGTGATGTAGCTCAGCTGGTTAGAGCGCGGCACTCATAATGCTGAGGTCGGTGGTTCAAGTCCACCCATCACCACCATTTATACGGGATGTTGTTGT
>CALKKN010000350.1 GCA_937995275.1 uncultured Lysobacterales bacterium
AGATAAATTCATCCATCCGGTCGTTGGCGCCGGTCAGTTCCACGGTGTATGTTTCCGGGCTGTCATCCAGCACGCGGGCGCCGGCCGATTCGACGATGGCGGGGAGTTCCGACTCGGCCCCCGGATTCAGCCGCACCTTCATCAGCAGCAGTTCGCGCTCGATGTGGTCGTCCATCGTCATGTCCGCCGTGTTGACCACGTCGACCAGTTTCAACAGCTGGTTGTTGATCTGGTCGATGACCTCGTCGGACCCGGAGGTCACCAGGGTCAGGCGGGAGATTTCGGGATGTTCGGTCGGCGCGACGCTGAGCGATTCGATGTTGTAGCCGCGGGTCGAAAACAGGGCCGCCACGCGCGCCAGGGCCCCGGCCTCGTTCTGCAGCAGAATGGAAATGATATGACGCATGGCAGCATCCATGTTGGCGCAGATCGACGGCTATTGCAATGCAGGATCAATTGTCAGACACTTCAAAAGATTATGACCCGTTCTGTACAAAAATTGACCAGTGTCTCGCACCCGCTCGCGGGCGAATCGATGACCGGCGCGGAGATGGTGGTCCAGGTCCTGGCCGACCAGGGCGTCGACGTCATTTTCGGCTACAGCGGTGGTGCGATCCTGCCCACCTATGACGCCGTATTCCGCTTCAATGCCAAACACCAGGACGCCGACGGCAAGGAACCGATGCCGTTGATCGTCCCGGCCAACGAGCAGGGCGCGGGCTTTATGGCGGCCGGGTATGCGCGCGCCGGCGGCCGCGTGGGCGTCGTTATGGTGACCTCCGGCCCCGGCGCGACGAACACCGTCACGCCGGTGCGTGACTGCATGGCGGACTCCACGCCCATTGTGGTGATCTGCGGCCAGGTGCCCACCGGCGCGATCGGCACGGACGCCTTCCAGGAGGCGCCTGTTTCCAGCTGTCTGGGGCCGGTGGCCAAGCACACCTTCCTGGTGACCGACCCCGAAAAGCTCGAGCCCACAGTGCGCACGGCCTTCGAGATCGCGCGCACCGGACGGCCCGGCCCGGTCGTGATCGACCTGCCCAAGGACGTGCAGAACTGGACGGGCACGTATCGCGGCGAGGGGTTGCTGCCGGTGCCCGGCTACCGGCAGCGTCTGCACGCTGCCCGGGACAACGAGCTGAGCGATGCCAAGTGCGCGAAATTTTACGGCATGCTGCAGGCGTCGCGCCGGCCCCTGATCTATGCGGGCGGCGGAGTCATCAACGGCGATGCCACCGAAGACCTGCGGCGACTGGCGGAACACTTCGGAATTCCGGTCACCACGACGCTGATGGGTATCGGGGCCGTCGACACGACCCGGCCCCTGTCGCTGCACATGCTGGGCATGCATGGCCTGGCCAGCGCCAACTACGCGGTCGAGGACTGCGATTTCCTGATCGCCGTGGGCGCGCGTTTCGACGACCGCGTCGCCGGCGTTCCCGAGCGCTTTGCCCCCAGAGCGCGGAACATAGCGCAGTTCGACATCGACCCGTCCGAAATCGGCAAGGTCAAACCGGTCGACTGGTCGCATGTGGGCGTTCTGAAACAGGACCTGAAAGCCATCCTCGACTATGGCATCCGACACCGGATCACGCCGGAATTCAGCACCTGGCATGACGAGATTGCAGGGCTCAAGCGAACGTACCGGCTCAACTACGACCGCGAGAGCGAACTGATCCAGCCCTATGCCGTCATTGAGGCGATAAATTCGATCACCGGCGGTGACGCCGTAATCTCGACCGGCGTGGGGCAGCACCAGATGTGGGCAGCCCAATATTTCGACTACAAACACCCCCGCCTGTGGCTGACCTCCGGCAGCATGGGCACCATGGGCTTTGGATTGCCGGCGGCGATTGGCGCCCAGTTCGCGGTGCCCGACCACCTGGTCATCGACGTCGACGGCGACGCCAGCATTCGCATGAACATGGGTGAACTCGAGACCGCCACCACGTATGGCCTGCCGGTCAAGGTGCTGGTGCTGAACAACTTCGGCGACGGCATGGTCAAGCAGTGGCAGAAGCTCTATTACAAAGGCCGCCTGTCCGCCAGCGACAAGTCGTTGCGCAAGAAGGACTTCGTAAAGGCGGCGGAGGCCGACGGTTTCGAGTATGCCCGGCGCCTGGAGCGCAAGGACGACCTCGAGCGGGTCGTCTCCGAATGGTTGAATTTCCCCGGACCGGCGTTCCTCGAAGTCATTATCGACCCGGATGCGGGCGTGTACCCGATGGTCGGCCCGGGGCTGGCCTACGACCAGATGATCACCGGCGACTACATTCCCAACAGGGCACAGGTCTCCGAGGACGACATCGACGGTTCGTCGATGTTCTGAGCGTGACATTCGCGCACCGGCAACTCGCAGAGGACGAGGCATGAAAAAAGTACCCACGGATTTCCGCCGCGTTACGATGATGGTCAGTCGCATGGAACCCGCGCTGACGGTATATCGCGACATTCTCGGAATGGAAGCCTATTACGATCAGGAGGTCGAGGTGTCGGTGCCCGGGGCGGCCCCGGGCGAACCCAGATCGCCGGCCCGCCTGGTCATCCTCAAATGCAACGATCCCTACATCGGCATGCTGGGCCTGATGGAGTTGCTGGACACGGCATCCCCCGCGCCCGCGCCGCACCGCGAAGGCACTCGCCTCGGGCCGGGAGAAGCGGTGTTCGTGATGCAGCACGACAACGTGGAAGAGGCCTATGAGAAACTGAAGGACGTCGAGGGCGTACAGATCGTCAATAAACCCGAGGTGTCCGAGTTCAAGCGCGGCGATGGTGGGGTGCTGCACGTTGAGGGCGTTCGGTTTTTCGACCCGAACGGATACTTCGTCGATCTGAACCAGGTGGTCGAATAGCCGCAGACCGACCTCATGTCCCACTCCGTCCCCGATATCTGCGATGCCTACATCGACGAGATTTCGGTGCTCGAACCGCAGTTCCACGATTTTGGCGGACGCCGCAAGTTCGGCGGCGAAATCGTCACGATCCGCTGTTTCGAGGATAATTCTCTGGTGGCGGAGACCGTGCGGCAGCCCGGCCATGGCCGGGTCATCGTAGTCGACGGCGGTGGATCGCTGCGCCGGGCGCTGTTGGGGGATAATCTGGCCACGGCGGCCACCGAAAACGGCTGGCGGGGATTGCTCATTAACGGCTGCGTGCGCGACGTTGAGATCCTCGAAACCATCGACCTCGGCATCAAGGCGCTGGCGGCCTGCCCGGTCCGGACCGACAAGCGCGGCGAAGGTCAGCTGGATGTACCGCTGCGTTTCGCCGGGGCGCCGATGGAGCCCGGCGGATACCTTTACGCAGATGCCAACGGCGTCGTCATCGCCAGGCACAAGCTCGACATCGAATTCTGACGGCGCCCGGTTCGCGCCGGTGGACCGGTCAGTTCAGCAGAAACTGGCGCAAGAACAGTAGAGTCGCCTGCTCGTAGATGATGCGGTTTTCCTTGCGGTCGTAGCCGTGCCCCTCGTTCAGGGCTTCGATGTACCAGACGGGCTGGTCGCGGTCGCGCAACGCCTGGACGATCTGTTCGGATTCACTGGCCGGGACGCGGGGGTCGTTGCGGCCTTGCACGACCAGTAGCGGGATGTTGATACGCTCCACATTGTTGAGCGGGCTGATGCGCTCGAGGAAGGCGCGCATCTCGGGGTCGCGTTCGTCCCCGTATTCGTAGCGGCGGAATGGACGCCGATAGTCCTCGGTGTTCTCGAGGAAACTGACAAAATTGCTGATTCCTACCATGTCGACGCCGGCCCGCAGCCGGTCGCTGTAGTGCACGGCCGAAGCCAGCACGAGGTAGCCGCCGTAGCTTGCTCCATGAATGGCCACCCGGTTCTCGTCGAGGTCCGGCTGCTCCGCGATCCAATCCAGCAGGGCGCCGATATCCCGTACCGCGTCTTCGCGGCGATAGTCGTTGTCGAGGGCGAGGTATTCGAGGTCGTAGCCCGTCGACCCGCGGACGTTCGGTGCAATCACGGCGGCGCCGAGTTCCGCGATCCACAGCTGCGTACGCATGCTGAACGAGGGCCGGTACTGCGCCTCCGGACCGCCGTGGACATGGATGATGACCGGATGCGGGCCGCGACCGGGAGGACGATAGACGAACGCCGGCACCATGCGCCGCTGTTCACCGCGCAGGTCGAAGGTCGGGTAGTGCGTCAATTGCGGTTCGACGAAAGCCCTGACGTCCAGGCCACCGACCTCGCTGAACGTCCAGCGAGTCAGGGAACGGGCCGACTCGGGCCGCCGGCCCAGCTCCAGCACGTAGACGTCGCTGGGCGTTCGGGAGGTGCTGAGGGTCAGTGCCAGATGCCGGTTGTCGGGGTTGAATCCCAGACCCGAGATAACGCCCAGCGGTATGTGGTTCACCTTCCCATAACTGCCTCTGCGCGTATCCAGCAGGTACAGGCGGCTGATGCCGTCCTCGTTGGTCACGAAAGCCCCGCGCCGGCCGTCGTCGCTGAGGGCGAAATCCGTCACGTCCCAGCCAATCCCGGGGGTCAGGAATTGCGGGGGCGAATCGGGTTCGAGCGATTGCCAGGCCAGTTCCGCCGCGCGTCCGCGGGCGTTGGTGATGAAGAAGAACCCCTCGTTGCGCCGGTCGAAGGTGACAGCCCGGTTGGCTGATGGGGACTCCGGGTTGCCGGCCACGAGGCGGACCGTGCGGTCTTGGAGGTTGAGTACATGAATCCGGGAGTCGTCCACCCCGAGAAACTGCTGGACCAGCAGGTAGCGACCGTTCTCGCTGAAACCCGCCGGCCCGTACCAGCTGCCGGCGGGTGCCTCGAGCAACAGCTCGGCACGATCTGGGTGGTTCGGATCCATCAACCAGAGGTCGTTGCTGCGGCCGTTGCGGCGGGTTGACTGGAAGGCCAGCAGCCGGCCATCCCGGCTCCAGCGCAGCAGGCGGTTGCGCCATTGGCCGTCGGTGAGCCCGCGGGCGGCGCCGGTTGCGGTATCGAACAACAGAATCTGGTCCTGCTCGCCGCCGCCCTCGTCCATGGTGATTGCGAGCTCCCGTCCCAGTGTGCGCCGTGTGACCTGTCCGAGTGGCTCGGGGAACCAGGTGAGTTGCCGACGCGTACCACCGGCGGCGTCGACCCTGTGCACCTGGCTGACGTCACCGAACTGCGTACGGATGTACATCGCCTTGCCGTCAGGGCTCCAGTCCAGGAACCGTGCCGAACGGGCGTTCTGGTAGTGCCGGATTCGTTCCACCAGCGCCGCCGGGATCTCGGGGACGCCGTGCAGGATGAGCTGGCCGTCGTTGGCGTGCCATTGGGGCACGTCATTGCCGCCCGCGGACAGCGGGGACAGGGACAACATCAAAATCAGGCAAATCCGGCGCATGAGGTGGCTAATGATAGACCAATATACCCTGAGCGTTTCAATAGAGCCGCAGGTTGTATGGGGCTATACTGTCCTGCTGTAAAGTCGTTGGGAGCCCGAGACCGGATGACCAAGCCCCTGCATGTGGTGATCATGGCCGCAGGTGAAGGCACACGCATGAAGTCGAGCCTGCCCAAGGTCCTGCACACGGTCGGCGGGCGCCCGATGCTGGAGCATACGCTGGCGACGGCCGCTGCACTGCAGCCGGACGCCGTGCACGTGATCATCGGCAACGGCGCGGACGAGGTCAGGGCGACCTTCGGCGACCGGGCCGTGAACTGGGTGCTGCAGTCCGAGCGGCGCGGGACCGGCCACGCCGTGATGCAGGCCATGCCCGGCATCCCCGACGAGGCCGCCGTGCTCGTTCTGCCGGGCGATCATCCGCTGATCCCCTTCGGCGTGCTCGAGAAACTGTCCGGGGAACGCGACCGGTCCCTGGTTGTGCTGACGATGGAGCCGGAGGACCCGGCGGCTTACGGCCGCATCGTACGCGACGGGGCAGGCGCCGTCGTCGGGGTGGTGGAGGAGCGGGATGCCACGCCGGAACAAAGCGCCATCCGGGAAGTGAATACGAGCATCATGCTGGCGGACGCCGCGTGCCTGCGCCGATGGCTCGACGGCCTGGATTGCGACAACGCCAAGCAGGAGTATTACCTGACCGACGTATTCGGACTGGCGCACGCCGAGCGGACGCCCATCCTCGCGGTGCTGGCCCCAGATGCCCGGGATTTGCAGGGCGCCAACGACCGCCGGCAGCTGGCTGAGCTTGAGCAGCGCTACCGCGGCCGCCGCGCGGACGAGTTGATGGAAGGGGGCGTGCACCTGCTCGACCCGGACCGGACGGACGTCCGCGGCCGGGTAGCCGCCGGCACCGACGTACGGATCGACGTCAACGTCGTGCTGGTGGGAGACAATCGACTCGGTGACGGCGTACACATCGGTCCGGGCTGCGTGCTGACCGACTGTGACCTGGCGCCAGGAACGCGAGTGCATGCCCACTGCGTGCTGGAGGGCGTCACGACGACCGGCGCCTGCGACATCGGTCCCTTTGCCCGACTGCGCCCCGGCACGGTGGTGGCGCCCGGCTGCCGGATCGGCAACTTCGTCGAAGCGAAGAATGCCCGGCTCGGCGAAGGCAGCAAGGCCAACCACCTGACGTACCTGGGCGACGCGGAAATCGGTAGCGGGGTCAACGTCGGCGCCGGCACGATCACCTGCAACTACGACGGCGCCAACAAGCATCCCACGGTCATCGAGGACGGTGTTTTCATCGGCTCCAATACCGCGCTGGTGGCGCCGGTCCGGGTGCAGCACGGCGCCACGATCGGCGCCGGCTCGACGATCACGAAGGACGCGCCGGCCGATGCACTGACCATCAGCCGGTCGCGCCAGACGACCGTCAGGGGCTGGAAGCGCCCGCAAAAACAGAAGGAAAAGAAGTGAACGTGGCCGCGAAAGAAGGGAAGCGAGACTCCTGCCGGGGCGGTTGGTCGTGGACGCGCAGCGGCCACGATCAGAGCCGCGGCCAAATCATGCCGTCGCGCGCAGCCGGTTTTTGCCTGCGCATGCAGGCAAAAGAAGGGAAGCGAGACTCCTAATGTGTGGGATTGTAGCCGCCACCGCCCATCGCGACGTCCGCGATATCCTCATGTCCGGCCTGCATGCGCTGGAATATCGCGGTTACGACTCGGCCGGCATTGCACTGCAGCGCGACGGGACCATCGAACGCCTGCGCACCGAGGGTAAGGTTCGGGATCTCGAAGCGTTGCTGGAAGGCACGCCGCTGAGCGGACACTGCGGCATCGCGCACACGCGCTGGGCAACCCACGGCGCGCCCAATACCGTCAATGCCCACCCGCACCTGTCGGACGCCTCGATCGCCCTCGTGCACAACGGCATCATCGAGAACCACGATGAGCTGCGCGAGGAGTTGCAGGCCGCCGGGTACGAATTCGCCTCGGATACCGATACCGAGGTCATGGTGCACCTGATCCACCACCTGGTGGCGGAAGGCA
>CALKKN010000351.1 GCA_937995275.1 uncultured Lysobacterales bacterium
CACGGCTGCCCTCCACGCCCCGCACGTCGGGATTTACGACGACAGCGAGTTTTTCAGGATCAACGTGCAAGGCACGAAAATCGTCTTTCGGGCCGCACTCGACTGCGGCGTACGGAAACTGGTGTTCACCAGCACCACCGCACTGTACGGCTTTGCAGCCCGGCACCCGGAAGCAGCGGTCTGGATCGACGAGACAACCGTACCCGAACCCAGGTCGATCTATCACCGAACCAAGCTCGAAGCGGAGCAGTTTCTGCAAGCCGAGGCCAGCCCGAACCTGCAGGTGACGACCCTCCGAATGTCCCGGTGTTTCCCCGAGCCCGCTCCGCTGATGGCCCTGTATCGGCTGCATCGGGGTGTCGATGCGCGCGATGTCGCCGAGGGGCACCGACTTGCCCTGGACGAGTCAGCAGAAAACTACAGGATGTTCATTCTGTCCGGGGCGACGCCATTCCAACAGACGGACTGCAGGGCCCTGAAACGGTCTGCCCGTCAGGTGCTTCTCGAACGATGCCCTTCGATCTGTGAACTCTTCGAGTCCCGCCGCTGGCCGCTGCCCGATTCCATTGACCGGGTGTACGGCTCGTCGGCAGCGCAGCATGTTCTCGGCTGGACTCCGCGGTACGGATTCGAGGAAGTCGTTCATCTGCTGGACGCACAGATTCCGGAGGTGCTCCCCGAACCGGCCGGCGTAACTTCGATCACCGAATAGGCGTTCCTGCCGTGTTGAGCGGCACGATTCAGGGACCCTCTGCCAAGTCAGGGCAGGCCGCCGGCCCTCGACTAGTTGCCGGAGAGCGTGCCCGACAGTCCCGGTACGTACTCACCGCCGTGCGGAATCTCGATGCTCGAGTTCGTGAAGTCGTCGCCGAGTTCCTGGTACCGGCCGCCCTGGCACTCGGCCAGGAACGCCTCGGCCACGGCGAAGAATGACAGGTTGTTTTCCGGCTTCTGGAAACCGTGGCCTTCGTCGGGATACAGGACGTAGGTCACCGGTATGTCCTTGCGCTTCATCGCTTCGACAATCTGGTCCGACTCCGCCTGTTTGACCCGGGGGTCGTTGGCGCCCTGGCCGATCAGGAGCGGTTTGGTGATGTTGTCGACATGGGTCAGCGGCGACCGCTCCTTCAGCAGCGATTGGCCTTTCTCGGTCTCGAGATCGCCGATGGCGCGGGCGAAAATCTTGCGGTAGCTCTCCCAGTAGGGCGGGATGGACTCCATCAGGGTCACGAGGTTGGAGGGGCCGACAATGTCGACGCCGCAACTGAACTCCTCGGGCGTGAAGGTGAGGCCGACGAGCGTTGCATACCCGCCGTAACTGCCGCCCATGATCGCAACCTGGTCGGCCGTGGTAATGTCCTGTTCGACCGCCCAGTTCTTCGCGTCGAGAAGATCGTCATGCATGGCGCCGGCCCATTCCTCGTTGCCGGCATTCAGGAAGGATTTGCCGAAGCCCGTCGAAGACCGGAAATTGACCTGCAGCACGCCGTAGCCGCGGTTGGCGAGCCATTGCACGATCGGTGCATAGCCATAGGTGTCCCGGCCCCAGGGTCCGCCGTGGACCAGCATGACCAGCGGCACCGGGGTCGCCGGACGCCCGTCGCCATCCGGGTCGGATTCCGTGGGCACCGTGAGGTAGCTCACGAGATCCTTGCCGTCGCGGGACTTGATGACCTCGCCGTGCATCTTCGCCAGCGTGTAGTCGTCGAGCGCGGGGTTGGTCACGAAGAGTTCGTCCAGCTCGCCGGTGGTGGTGTCGAAGACCTTGTAAATCGGCGAACTGTCGCTTTCGTCCGTGTAGACCGTCCAGTACCGGTTGTCCAGCGACTGCGCCAGGACCTGGGACCCGCCGGTGAGCTGGCTGTTCAAGCGGTCGATGATCTCGACGAACTCGAGGCCCAGCGCGTGGTAAACGGGCCGGATCATGTCCAGGGCATAGGCGACGGGTTTGTGTGAGCGCGGATCGATCAACACACTGGTGATGTCGACGCCCTCGGATTCCGCAATGATGTCGACGGACATGTCGCCAAGGTCGAGGTGCACCAGTGCGGCCGTGTCGCGGTTCCGGCTGTCGAGCATGTACACGCCCTGGTTCTGCTCGTCGAAACCGAGGATGGTCGTGGTTTGTGCGTCCTCGAAGGGCACCTCGAACAGCGGCTGCCATTCGTCGTCGCTCCAGCTGAGCACATTGAAGCCGCCGCTTGGTGTCGGCTCGGTCGCCAGCCGGACATTGAGATCGTGGTCGACCATGATCGAGGCCAGGCCGTTGTTTTCGGCCAGCAGTTCACGCTCGCCGGTGGCAAGGTTCACCCGATACAGGTCATGCCATTTGGGGTCGCGGTCGTTCATGCCCACCAGGACGACGCCTGGAACGCGCTCACTCTGTGCGGCCATTTGCGCCTGCACGCCCTCGTACGGCGACAGGTCGGTAATCTCGCCGCTCGCGAGATCCACGCTGTACAAATGCCAGTTCTCGTCGCCGCCCTCGTCCCGAATGTAGAGCACATGTTCGCTGTCCAGCGCCCAGAAATGCGCGGGGATGCCGCGGCCCGTGTCGTTCGTGATGGGTCGAACGCTGTCAAAATCGCCGCGCTCGCCCACCCAGAGATTCATGACGCCGTCCAGGGGCGCGCGGAAGCTCATCTTCGTTCCGTCCGGACTCAATCGGCCCTGGAACCGCATGGGGTTGCCGAACAGGACGGTCCGTTCGATCAGCGGCGGAGGTGAGGATGTGGCGGCCTCTGCGGTGTCGGTGTCCGGTGACAACTCCGGCTCACCGGCTGTCGATGACGGGGACTGGGTGTCACATCCCGGCAGGATCAGGACGGCAAGAAGCAACAGGATGGCGTTCGGTATTCGGCTCATGGTTTTTGTTCCGGATGGCAGGTGGGGAGCGAGTTTAGCATGCGTGTGCATGGTGGTGTGCCGAAAACCGGAATGTGCGACAGATCTGAGGGTGCCCGCCTCCCGGCGTCAACCTCTACCATTCACCGTTCGGCTTCCTCACGTTGACGAGGTGAATGCCGCAGCCAGGGCGGTCACGGTCCTGTCAGCGCGGTGATGAACTCCTGGGCCCGGGCCTCGCGCAACGCCGCGCACAGACTGACCGACTCGATAGCCTGTGCCAGGGAGCGCTCATAGCCAGGAAGGTCAGCCGCCCGTGACTCGATGAATTCAGACCACTCGCCGGCGCGCTCGACAGCGCAAAAACCCGAGCCCAGGCCAGCGAGGAATGGGCCGCGATAGGCCTCGGGGACCAACTCGGCCACCGCCTCGAAATGCTCACGAAGCCATGCATAGGTCAGATCGGTTGTCGCCTCGCGGCCCATCTGGCGGGCGAGTAGGGACAGTGGCTCGTAACCTTGAAGCTGGCCCGACAGAATGACCTCCTGGAGCCTGGCAGACAGTGCCGGATCCTCGGTCCGCGCCAGGGCCCCCAGGGCGGCGTAGCGGAACGCGCGGTCCTCGGAAGCCTTGGCCAGGTCGAGCAGGCGCTCGAAAAAGGGTGCGCCCAGGTCTTGCACACCAATGCTGAGCACCGTCTCCAGCTCCGACTGCGGCACTGAGTCGGGGTCAGGATCACCATCCAGGCCGATTCGACGGGCGGCGCGTTCAGCCAGCGGTTCCCTGAGAGTTGCATCTCTGGCCACCACCATCAGGAAGCGCTGGATGCGGGTGTTGAGCAAGTCGGCGGCGTCGCCTTTCTCGCCGGAGAGCTGTTCATAGCGCGGTCGAGCCAGTGCACTCAGGGCTGCCTCCACTGGAGGCAACTCTTCCACACTCAATATGTTCAGCATGCTTTCGAGATTATCCAGTCCGGCCTCGACCACGTCCCAGGTGTCGTGGCTCACCAGTGACGTCATGCCGTCAACATACGTGTCGGCGGATAGTCTGCCGGCCCGGAAGGCGGCGTCCATGCTATCAGCGACAACCAGCGCCTCGGCTGCCGGCATAGTGTCCAACCCGGCGATCAGACCGCGCCACCAACTTTCATCCATGGTGAAACGGTAGTAACCCGCGCCATCGGCGTTGGGATGCAGCGCACTGGGGCAATCGGCGGCTGCCAGTGGGACGTTCTGCTGCCGCTCGTGGAGCATGGTGCACTCGCTCCTGCTTTCGTCCCCGTCCCTGTAGGTGACGCACATCGGCACCAGCCACTGGCTGCTTTCGGGGTTGATGTCAGAGCCCAGTGGCGCATAGCGCGACTGGCGGACCTGCATGGTGGGCGAGGCTGCCGTTTCACAGTTGACCGTGATTTCGAGCAGGGGAACGCCCGGCTGTTCGATGTAGGAATTGAAGGCGGCTTCAATTTCTGCGCGGGCCGATCCCTCGGCGACCGAGGCGATAAAATCTCCGGCATCGGCGACGCCGTCCGCGTAGCGCTCCATGTGCAAGCGGATACCGTCCTGAAAAGCCTTCTCGCCGGTATAGCGCTCGAGCATGGCCAGCACACCGCCGCCTTTCCGGTAAGTGATGCTGTCGAATGCATCTGCGATGGTGTCGTTGTGGGTGACGGGTTCGCGAATCTGGCGCGCGGCAGCCAACGAGTCCTCGGTCATGGCTCCGAGGGCGCCCTTCAGGGTAGACCGGTCGAACTCGCCTTCCGGCCAGAACTGCTGCGCAGCCTTGTACATGATCCACGTGGCGAAAGATTCGTTGAGCCAGATGTCGTTCCACCACTCTGGGGTGACCAGATCGCCGAACCACATGTGCCCAAGTTCGTGCGCGTGCACCGCGGCATGCCTGCGGCGCTGGTCCAGCGCTGCCGATTTGTCCATCAACAGCAGATATTCGTCATAGGTGATGGCGCCGGCGTTTTCCATGGCGCCGCCGAAGGCGGTCGGCACGGCGATCAGATCCAGCTTGCGATAGGGATACTCGGTGCCGAAGTACTCCTCCAGGACACTCAGAATGCCGGTGGTGTTCTCCAGCGCGTAGGCCAACTTGCCGCCCTGGCCGCGGGCGGCAAGGCCGCGCAGGGGCAGTCCGCGGGCCCGGATCTCATTGGGTGGGATTTCACCGTGATCTATAAGATCGTAGGGACCTACCGCAAAGGCCAGCAGGTAAGTGGGAAGCGGGCGGGTTGTCTCGAAAGTGCGACGCGTGAAGCCGTTTCCCAGATCCTCGGCGGAGCGTTCCGGTGAATTTGTAATGGCAACATCGCCGGTGGAGCTGATCAGTGCAATGTCAAAAGGTACCTTGAAACGGGGTTCATCGAAGCCGGGAAAAACCTGCCGGGCCGCGACCGGCTGAAACTGTGTGGCGGCATAGGCATCTGCGCCCCGCTCGACGCGAAACAGCGCGTTGGGTTGGC
This sequence comes from uncultured Lysobacterales bacterium, assembly GCA_937995275.1. Classification (GTDB taxonomy): domain Bacteria; phylum Pseudomonadota; class Gammaproteobacteria; order Xanthomonadales; family SZUA-36; genus CALKKN01. Next base: position 5,315 of record CALKKN010000351.1, read on the forward strand.
TACTGAATTCCGCGGACCAGGCCATGTTCAGGGTCAGCGGGCCAGGTCCCGCGGCCTCTTCGAGCGCCAGTCGGGCAACACCGGAGGCGTGTCGTTCCTCGTAGCCGGCATCGATACGGGAACCTGTGCTGTCGGCCAGCCAGGCTTCGCTGACGTCCAGTCCCTTGCCGTGCAGCCAGAGGCCCGAAATTTCTTCTGTGGCGTCGAGATCGATCGCCACGGTCCCTCTGAACCGCTCCTGGCGTGGGTCAATATGGAGTTCCAGCCGATAGCGCGCGGGAGCTACAGGTTGCTGAAGACGGCCCACCGGAGGCTCGAGCTGTTCTGCCGAAGACCGGACTGACGGATCGGGTTCGGGCACCCGCTGAGCGTCTTCCGGCTGGCCGGACTCGGAGCAGGCAGAAAGCAGGAAGAAGGCAACAAGCCAGCAGATGATGCCTACTTTAGTTGTGGTTGTATTCACAGGCGCTCCCTCTGATTGGCGCAACATGTTAGCAGAATGAAATTTATGGCGCGGGCACAGCCAACGAGGGCCTGTCTGACAACCTGCCCCTGCCCTTCGACGAAAAATGGAGTCATGTTTGGATCGCAGGCAGGTCACCTGCGACCCGTTACGGACAGGTGCCGCCACCGTTGCGAAACCGCCAGGGCCATCATCCCCAGGCCGGCGATGCGTCGGTCGTCATAGCGGTGGCAGGCTGCTGAACCGGTCCGTTTTGCGGAAGCGTCTAGAGGCCTTCGAAAAACCGCGCCGCCTGTGCCGCGGGGCGCTCCATCAGGCGGCGCAGGTAGGCTTCGAGCTTGCCTTCGAGGGACAGCAAATCGGCCTGCACACCGATGCGCAGCACGTAGGCGGCGCAAATGTCGGCGATGGAGAATTCGCCGCCGATGTAGCCGTCGCGCGATACGCTGGCCGCGAACGTTGTCAGGCGCGGTTGCAGCGGCCCGGCCCACAGTTCAGCCCAGGCTGGTTCCACGAACCCCAGTTTTGCAAGGTAGTACAGCACCACCGGCGTTTCGAGCGTTGTGCCGGCGAGGCTGATCGTCTGCCAGAAACGGTCCCGGGCAGGCTGCCCGGCGGGGATGAGGCCGGCTTCGGGATGGCGCTCGGCGAGCGCGAGGCAGATTGCGGTGGATTCGATCAGCGTCTGGCCGTCCAGTTCGGCGGTCGGCACCTGCTGGTAAGGGTTCAGCGCCTGGTACGGCTCCGCGGTATGTTCACCTGGCTTGATCCGCGCCTCCTCGATTTCGTAACCCAGTTCATTGGCGGTCCAGCGCACCTTGCCGCTGCGGTCGACGTCGGCGAAGGACCAGATCCTGATGTGTCGGCTCATTTCCAGTTTCCTTGCATGCGAGTATTCCGAGTATAGTGGCCTGCAGACCATTTGGCGCGTTCGCCGCGGTCGGCCTGGCGCTGATCCTGCCCGAACGCTGGGTGCCGTTTTCGGGCTTCGCCTATTTGCTGTTGGGGGCCGGGTTTCCGTTGATGTGCAAGGTGCGGTCGCGGTCCGTCCCCGCCAGAGGAAAGTCGCAGTGAAACTTCGTAACAGGATCCTGGCAGGCTTCGTGATCGTGCTGGCCGTCGCCGTGACCGTGCTGGCCGTGATGCTCAGCCACGACAAGCCCTGCACGCCGCCGCCTGCTGCGGCGCCCGGCGCCGCGACGATGCAGGCCGTGTCTTACACCTGCTATGGCGGGCCCGAGGTGCTGACCGTCGCTCCAATCGAGAAGCCGGCGCCCGCGGCAGGCGAGGTGTTGGTGCGGGTGCGGAAGGCGGGCGTCAATCCGCTGGACTGGCACTTCATGCGTGGTGAACCCTATTTCATGCGGTTGGCCTCGGGTCTCGGCGCGCCTGAACGGCCCGGCCTGGGCGTCGACTTCGCCGGCACGGTCGAGGCCGTAGGCACCGGCGTCACCCGTTTTCGGCCCGGGGACGCGGTATTCGGCGGCCAGTTCGGCGCCTTCGCGGACTATCTGATCCTCGACGCCGAGGGTTCGCTGGTGCCCAGCCCGGACGACCTCGACGTCGAGCAGGCAGCGGGCGTGCCGATCGCGGCGCTGACGGCACTGCAGGCGCTGCGCGACAAGGGCCACGTCCACCCCGGGCAGAAAGTACTGATCAACGGGGCTTCGGGCCAGCTACGGACGGTGATCGACCGCCACTACGCCCTGGACGAGATCGCCGAAGCGATCCGGTACTCGGAGAGCGGCCGCGCACGGGGCAAGATCATCATCGACGTGGCCGATTGAGAATTATCGCTAGTTGACCGGCGTCCTGAACTGGCGTCCCAGTTCGACCAGCCGCAAGTCTCCGTTCGCCCATCGCACCGTCGTCACGGAGGCGTTGTCGGGCAGAAAACACACCACCCGGTCATCGTCGGTCAACTCGCTGACGATCGCATTCAGCACCATAAAATGCGTGAACACCACGGTGGGTTCGCGAACCTGCCTGAGCCTGGCCAGCAGCGTGCTGCGCCAGTCGCACACCATCGGTTCCTGCTCGCTCCAGCGTTGCCGGGCTATGCCGTTCAGCCAGGTCTGCCGGTCTCCCCGTTCCACCGGCGTCGGGATTTCGCGGAATGGTGCGGCGATGGCCACCTGCGCATCCAGTGCCTCGGCCAGCGGTCGTGCGGTCTCGCGCGCGCGCTGCAGGGGGCTGCTGACGAGCCGGATGCCGGGCTGGACCCGCTCGAGCAACTGGCGAGCCGTGTCGTCGGCCTGCTGTCGTCCGAGTTCGCTGAGACCCGGGTCGTCGGCCCGGTCCCAGGGCGCCGTGGCCTGGCCATGCCGGACCAGGTAGATGTTCGTGGCGTGTTTCATGTGAATCTGTATATCATGACTGCCTGTCGGCACGACAGCCTCGCCTCAGCCCATCCAGAATCCCTTGCGGTGCGACACGCCCAGGACTTTCCGGCAATGGTCGCAGAAGTAGAGGAACCGAACGCCGAAGGGCGACTTGACCTTGCGGGCGTTCACGCGACGAATCGCCTGCTCGCAGTGCGGACACAGCGGAGTCTCGACGGAGGTTTCGACGATTTCGATGGATTCGGTCACGGCTACGGTTCCGGGTGGTCGGCCCCGTCCTACTTTACCTGAGTGTGAATCTGAAAGGACCCCTGTTTGAATCGCATGGCACGGCCGGCAGCGGGGCGCCAATGAGCAAAATGGTCAGGGCGCTTCGAAGCATGGCCGGGTCATTGTCCGGGTCCCCTGGGCTGCCCGTCGTGGCACGATGGGGTCACCCGGTCAGGCGGGGCTGAACCATTCGCTGATTTTCGGGTTGACGATTTCGGGGTGGGTTTCCATGAACCAGTGCCCGGCTCGGGGGATGCCTGCAGCGTGCCCACCGCTGGCGGCCACGATCTGCAACCACCTCGGCGAGTGGAACATCACGGGTTTGCGTTCGCCCCACAGGAACAGCACCGGGCAGCGCGGCCGATATTCCTGCAACAAATTGCGGCGCTTCCAGGGCAGGAGCATGTTCCGCCACAGGTAGAAATAAGGGTAGTTGTAACGCGAACGGATGGCTGCCCGCTGTCTCGAGGGCACCTTGATGACCCTTGCAACACCCTGAGACATCAACCCACCAAGCGGCGGAATCACGCCGCCGACCAGCCAGCAGGCGATCAGCGCCCACTGGTAGCCCATGATCATCAGCGCGGGTTTGAGGCCCGGCGCCCCCAGGTGGCCACCGATGTCCAGCGCCGCCATGCGCCCGACCAGCTCGGGATGCGCCTGTTCCAGCAGGTAACCCACGTAGGCGCCCCAGTCGTGCGTCACCAGTCCGACCTGGCCGTGCGGCTGTACCTCCCGGATGGTGGCGGCCAGCCGGTCCACGAGTTCCGGAAAATCGACCCCCCCGGGCTTGACGGCCTGCTCACCGAAATTCGGCAGCGTCAGCAGCACGCAGCGAAACCTGGCGCCCAGCTCGGCGACCTGGTAGCGCCACAGGCTGGCGTTGTCCGGCCACCCATGGATGAACACCAGGGTCGGGCCATCCGGCCGGCCCTCGATGCGGTATTCACAGACGGGAAAATCGCCCTGGGGCATGGTGATCTAGCGCTGGACCGGCGACCAGGCCACGCCGTCGGGGCTGGATTGCACCTCCACCCGGGCCAGTGTTTCGCCGGTCTCGAGGTTCAGGACCAGCATCGAGTTATCGTTGCGCACCGTGACGAAAGCGTGGACGTTGTCGGGGTGCGGGAATACACCGGCGGTGGAGGGCTGCTCGACCCGGGTGAGGCCCAGCGGTATGTGCCTTATGACACTCTGACCGGCCACGTCCCCGACCATCAGCGTGCCGCTGCGGGCATGAGGCACCAGCGCGTAGCGGCCGTCGGGCGTGAATTCCACGCGATAGGGAAACCCCGGAGAATCAAGCGTCCTGACCAGTTCGAGGCTATCGGCGTCGATGATCGACACGGTGTCCGCCGCGCGGTTGCCCGCCCAGACCCAGCGCCCGTCGGGGGACACGCCGATGCCCTCGCACTCCTTGCCGGTATCGATGTCCCTGATCTTCTCGCCGGTCTCGAAATCGAACACGCTGACGCTGCCGCCCCCGGCCATGTTGGAGGACCAGAGCCGCCGTTGATCCGGCGACAGGGCGAGCATGTGCGAGCCGCCCCGGCCGGTCTCGAAGACGCGCTCGATCTGCCCGCTTTCCACGTTGACCAACAGCAACGCCTGGTTGTCCTCGACCGTGGTGACGACCTGGCGGCCGTTCACCCAGTGCACGTCATGCGGCGCGTGGAACTCGCCGAGGTCGATGGTCTTCAGCGTGGCGCCGTCGGGCAGCGAGATCAGGCTGAGGGTCTTCTGCGTGTCGCCGCCCCGCTTGCGGTAGTTGGTGACGATGGCGCGCGCGCCGTCCGGCGAAACGGCCGCCTCGTGCGGGCCGCCGACGACCGGGACATGCCGGTAGGCCTCCAGCGTCGCCAGGTCGACCAGCGTAACGGTGTCGGACGCCTGATTGACGACAACGACGGTGCCGGTCAGCGAGACGGGGCTGCTGCCGGCCGACTGCTCTTCCGCGGTCAGCAGCCCCGGGGCCGTGCACGCGAGCAGCACAATGAGTAAAAGGAAGTTCCTGGGGGGCGCCTTGAAATCCATGTCTCAAATCGTAAAGGTCAGCCGGGAAAGATCCCGTTGTCCGCCGATCTTACAGGATTTGCCCGGGCGCCGGCGCATGGTCCCTGTGGAAGGGGGTTGCAGGCGGTCAGCGCGCCCGGTTCGCCGGGCTGTACTCCGCGGCCGTGATGAACTGGCCGAAAGATTCGCACCAGACGATAATGGCGGAATAATCGCCCGGGTCGATCGACGGGGACAGCGGGACGATGAAGTTCTCGAAGGTCCTGACCGGACCGACCTCCACCATCGAAACCTTCAGGCGATTGAATTCGGCCTCCGTTTCGACGAACGCCGGCGACAGGTACAGCCGGTAATCCGGGCCCGGCGCCAGCCGTCCCTCCAGCGTAATCATGTCGCGGCCGATGCTCACGGTGCCCTCGCCCCAGTGCAGCGCGTCGCTGTCCGCGAGGTCGCGCCGGAACTCGCCGGTGAACCGCACGCCGCTCGCCGTTGCCCGGATCTCCTCCGCGGACGGGGCCTCCGGCGCTATCAGTATCGGCAGCAGGTAGATGCCCAGCGCGAAGCCGAGCAACAGGGCCGCTACGTGCGTGGCGCTGAGCAGAATGAACTTTTTCAAAAACGGCCCTCCGTGGTCATCCGGAATCAGGGTGCGGCACCCCAATATACTGGAAGGTTCCTGATTTTCTTCCACCGACCGGAAAGTGCGCCGCTCCTGCGAAGCATACGGAAGCCGGCCGCTTCATGCTGTCTGTGGTTGGCTAACAGCCCGACCGGCCGCCGTAGCGATCGAAAGCCCCGACCACGCCAGGCCGCACAGCAAACCCACGGCGTGCGCGGCAGGGACGCTCGGCCAGGCCGTCTGGGTGAATA
>CALKKN010000352.1 GCA_937995275.1 uncultured Lysobacterales bacterium
GCGTATGCGGCGGCGCCGACCGCATCGCAGCAGATCGTGGTCAGCAACCCGTGCCGGCTGACCCGGTGCTGCTGACCGGTATTCATCAGCAGGAAGCACCCCGTCCCGTAAGTATTCTTGGCCTGGCCGGGCTCCCAGCAACCCTGTCCGAACAGCGCCGCCTGCTGGTCGCCGGCAATGCCCGCGACCGGGACGCCGGCCGGGATGCCGTCGAACGCCTCGGTTTCGCCGAATACGCCCGAACTGGGGCACACCTCGGGCAGCATCGCCATCGGGACGTTCAGCAGTTCACACAGTTCGGGATCCCAGGCGCGTTGATGAATGTCGAACAGCAGCGTTCGCGATGCGTTGGTGGGATCGGTCCGGTGCAGCGCCCCGGACGCTGCGGTGCCGCCGGTCAGCTTCCACAGCAACCAGCTGTCGATCGTGCCGAACGCCAGTTCACCGACCTCGGCTCGCCGCTGCAGCTCCGGGTCGCGGTCGAGGATCCAGCGGATCTTGCTGCCCGACAGGTACGGGTCGACCACCAGGCCGGTCTTTTCACGGAAGACCGGCGCCAGCCCGTCCGCCCGCAGACGTTCGCAGATCGCTTCCGTCTGCCGGCTCTGCCAGACGATTGCGCGATAGACGGGTTGCCCGCTGTCACGGTCCCAGACCACGGTCGTTTCGCGCTGGTTGGTGATGCCGATCGCGGCGAGGTCGGCCAGGGTAATCGAGGAGGCGGCCAGCGCCTCGGCCATGACCCGGCGGCTGACCTGCCAAATTTCTTCCGGGTCGTGCTCGACCCAGCCCGGCTTCGGATAATGCTGCCTGAATTCGCTGTAGGCGCGGCCGGCGACCGTGCCTTCGCGTGTAAACACCAGGGCCGTGGAGCCGGTGGTTCCCTGGTCGATGGCGAGGACATAAGGCATGCGTCGCAGTATACCCGCTGCGCCGGTGAGCGGAACCGGGCGCGGCGTCAGCTTTCGGCTGCGCGCCGCCGGGCGAGATTGCGCCCAAGCTGCATCATGTGCACCTGGTCGGGGCCGTCGGCGAGGCGCAGTGTGCGCGCGTAAGCCCACAGGTGCGCCAGCGGCGTATCCTGGCTGAGCCCCACGCCCCCGTGAAGCTGCATGGCCCGGTCGATCACGTCCAGCGCCATGTTCGGGGCCACGATCTTGATCATCGCGATCAGGTCCTGCGCGGCCTTGTTGCCGACGGTGTCCATCTTCTGCGCGGCCTTCAGGGTCAGCAGCCGGGCCTGTTCGATCTGGCAGGCGGAGAGGGCGATGTCCTCCCGGACGGACTGCTGCTTGATCAGCGGCCGCCCGAATGCGATGCGGGTATTGGCGCGGTCGAGCATCAGTTCCAGTGCGCGCTGCGCCGCGCCGATCAGGCGCATGCAGTGGTGGACGCGGCCCGGGCCGAGGCGGCCTTGGGCGATCTCGAAACCTCGCCCTTCGCCGAGCAGCAGATTAGCCGCCGGCACCCGAACGTCCTCGAACACGATCTCCGCGTGCCCTTCGGGCGCGTCGTCGTAGCCGAACACCTGCATCGGCCGCGTCACCGTCACGCCCGGTGCGTCGATCGGCACCAGGATCATGGACTGCTGGATGTACCGGTTGGAATTCTCCGGGTCGGTCTTGCCCATTACGATCAGGACCCTGCACTGCTTGCGGCAGGCGCCCGACGCGTAGAACTTTTTGCCGTTGATGACGTACTCGTCGCCGTCCCGCACCATCGAGGTCTCGATGTTGGTGGCGTCGCTGGAAGCCACCCCCGGTTCGGTCATCGCGAAGGCGGAGCGGATCTCGCCGGCCAGCAGCGGTTCCAGCCACTGCTTTTTCTGGGCCTCGCTGCCGTACTTGGCCAGCACTTCCATGTTGCCGGTATCGGGCGCTGAGCAATTGAACACTTCGGAGGCCCAGATGACCCGGCCCATCTCCTCGGCCAGCGGCGCGTATTCCATGTTGGTCAGGCCGCCGCTGTACCGGCCGTACTCGACCGGCAGGAACAGGTTCCACAGGCCGGCCTCCCGTGCCCGGGGCTTGAGTTCCTCGACGATGGGCGGCGTCTCCCAGGGGTTGCGGGCGATTTGCCCGGCGTGGGTCGCCTCGTTCGGAAGCACATGCTTCTCGATGAAGCCGCGGACCCGTTCGATAAGATCGCTCACCTTGTCGCTGTACTCGAAGTTCATGGTCTCTGGCCTCCGCTGTTCAGTAGTACGTGACCGACTTTTCGCGGTCGGGTTGATCGAGGTGGGGAATGTGGTTGAATCCCGCAAAGTGCATGGTCTGCGCATTCAGGTACAGCCGGCTGATACTCGAATTGCGCAGTTGCAGGTTCATGTGGACCATGGCGCTGGCGGGCGCCTGCAGCACGTGCCGCAGCGCCATCGAGATGGGGCCGCCGGAGCTCACGACCAGGACTCGCCGGCGCGCCTCCGTTTCCGCGCCGAGGTCGGCCAGGCCGCCTACCACGCGTTCCTCGAAGTGTTGCCACCGCTCGGGCAAGGGCGCGCGCAAACCGTCCTCGGCCCAGGCCTGCATGGCGTCGCGCAGCAACCGCGCGAACGTGTGCGCCGAGGCATCGGTGTCCGGGCGCCGGTCCGGATGCTGCTCGAGGAAGGCGCGAATAATGGCTTCGAAGTCGAACTCGTTCCAATTCGCATCCGTGTCCGGTGCGGCCGGATTCACGCCCATGCCCTCGAAGATGCCAGCGGCCGTCTCGCGATGGCGCACCATGGAGCCGCAAACGACCCGATCGAAACGCAGGTCGCGTGAGCCGAAATACTCCCCCAGCCAGCGAGCCTGGCGATAACCGAGCTCGGACAGGCGGTCGTAATCGGCCGTGCCGAAGGACGCCTGGGCGTGGCGGACGAGATAAAGTTCTGACATTGGATACCCGTTGTAGACTGGATGCTCCGGACCAACCGGCAAGCCTCCATGACGTGTCTGCGATTTGCTATCCGTTACCTGCCTAGTCTAATCCGAAAGCCCCGTCCGGGGACAGCGCGTCCCGTACCCTGCATTGCGCACCGCCCGGCGGGAAGGCCCTGCCCGGAGCGTCGGCTCCGGCGGCCGATGGTGCCACGATGCCTTGACGAACGTCATTGCGGGCCCGGGACATCACCGGCGACACTACGCGCATCCAACTACAGTCTTGATTTACATCCGGGAGAACCCTAATGAGCACGAAGCAAGCGGACCTGGCCGGGCCGGGCATCAGCACCTACGAAGAAGTCGCGAAGATATTGCCCCGGGATTACGCTTCCCTGCTCACGCCCCGCGAGACCATGCAGGCGCTGTTCGGTGTGAAGAACTACATCGAAGAAAACCTGTGCCGCGAGCTGAGCCTGACGATGGTGCAGGTGCCGCTGATCGTGGATCGTGACAGCGGCGTCAACGACATGCTCGATCGCGACGGCTCGCGCACCCCGGTTGAGTTTCCCTGCGGGCTGGGCCTGACCAAACCCATCGACGCCCAAATCGTCCAGGCCGCGACCAAGTGGAAGCGCATGGCGCTGAGAACCTTCGATTGCCGCCCCGGCGAAGGCATCTGCACCGACATGAAGGCCATCCGCAAGGACTACTTCCTCGACCACGATCACAGCGCTTATGTCGACCAGTGGGACTGGGAGCGGGCCATCACCGCGGATCAGCGCAACCTGGAATTCCTGACCGAGATCGTGCGCCGGATCTGGAAGGTCATCAAGGGCGCCGAGGAATTCGCCGAGGACATGTTCCCGCAGCTGAAGGACCCGCGTTATCCGAGCCTGCCCGAGGAACTGACCTTCATCCACGCCGAGGAAATCCTCGAGCGCTACCCGGA
>CALKKN010000353.1 GCA_937995275.1 uncultured Lysobacterales bacterium
TGCCCAACAGTCGCACAGGCAGCATCTACATCGTCAAGCCGAAAATGCATGGCCCCGGGGAAGTCGCCTTTACCAATGCCCTGTTCAACCGGATCGAGGACGGCCTCGGCCTGGATCGGCACACCATGAAGGTCGGCATCATGGACGAAGAGCGCCGGACCACGGTCAACCTGAAGGAGTGTATCCGGCAGGTGCGCGAACGGGTGGTGTTCATCAACACGGGTTTCCTGGACCGCACCGGCGACGAAATCCACACCAGCATGGAAGCCGGGCCGATGCTGCCCAAGGAGTCCATCAAGACCCAGCCGTGGATCCTCGCCTACGAAGACTGGAACGTCGACATCGGGCTCGAATGCGGCTTCCGCGGCAAGGCCCAGATCGGCAAGGGCATGTGGGCCATGCCGGACGAGATGAGAGCCATGCTCGACAGCAAGATCGCCCAGCTCGAGGCGGGTGCGAACTGCGCCTGGGTGCCGTCCCCCACCGCCGCCACGCTGCATGCCACCCACTATCTCAGGTACAGCGTGAGCGAGCGGCAGGAGGAGCTGATGACGCGAAGCCGGACCAGCCTGGACGACATCCTGACACCGCCGTTGCTGGGCGGACTCGAGCTTTCCGCCGACGAAATCCAGGCGGACCTCGACAACAATGCGCAGGGCATCCTCGGGTACGTGGTGCGCTGGGTGGATCAGGGCGTCGGCTGCTCCAAGGTCCCCGACATCCGCAATATCGGGCTGATGGAGGACCGGGCGACGCTGCGCATCTCCAGCCAGCACATCTGCAACTGGCTGCACCACGGGATCTGCTCGAGGGAGCAGGTCACCGAGACGCTGCGGCGCATGGCCGGGATCGTCGACGAGCAGAACGCAGGCGACCCGCGGTACCGGAACATGGCCCCGGACTACGAAGACAGCGTGGCCTTCCAGGCGGCCTGCGACCTCGTTTTCCTCGGGGCCGAGCAGCCCAACGGTTACACCGAACCGCTGCTCCACCGCCGCCGCGCGGAGGCCAAAGCCCGGTTCGGCCCGTAACCGAAGGGGATTCGATGCGACGCCGATACCCAGCCGCGGTTTTCGTACTGGCAGCCCTGCTGGCGGGGGCGGCTCATGCCGAGCAGCCGCTGTTCGCGAGCGACGCCCTCCTGGAGTTGACCCTTATTGTCGACTTCGACGATCTGTGCCGCCCGCGGGAAACCGAAGACTGCGAGTTCGCTGCCACGTCGCTCGAGTACAAGGACGACGCGGGACGACGCCGATCGCTGCCGGTCGAGGTAAAGGTGCGCGGCGGTTGGCGGTCGCTGACCCGGAACTGCACGGCACCGTTGCTCTGGGTACGGTTTGACGAGGAACACGTCGCCGGTACGCCATTCGAGGGGCAGTCGCTGCTACCGCTGACCACGCATTGCGGCAAGGGCCTGTCGCTGGATCTCGCACGCCAACAGGCGACGCGATCGGATTACGAGCAATACCTGCTGCGTGAGTATCTGGGGCACAGGCTGTACCGGCAATTGACGGACTACGCCGTGGGCGCGCGGCTGGCCCGTATCTCCTATCCGGACCCGGGGAAATCCCGCCAGACTCAGCGCCACTACGCCTTTTTCACCGAACATTTCGGATCGGTGGCCGCACGCACCGGCAGCAAGTGGCTGCCCCGCGGCAACTTCGATGAGACCCGACTGGATCCACAGGCGTCCGCGACCCTGGCCATGTTCCACTACATGATCGGCAATACCGACTGGTCGATTGCCCGGGAGCGCAACACGGCGCTGCTGTTCAAGGATGGCCGGCAGATCCCGATGCCCTACGACCTGGACATGTCCGGGCTGGTCGACGCGATTTACGCGGGACCCGCCCCCGGCCTCCCGATCGACGACGTGCGCGAGCGCTTTTTCCTGGGCTACTGCCAGCCGGGTACCGACTGGGACAGTGTTTTTGCACTCTTCGACGAACACCGGCCGGCCCTGCTGTCCTTGGCCGGCGAGGTGCCCGGCCTGAACAGCAGAAGCCACAGAAGGATGGGGAGGTACCTCGAAGAGTTCTTCGATATCATCGCCAGGCCGGCGGAACGTACACAGTACATCGTTGAGCACTGCCAGCCCTGGCCGCCGGCCACCGACGACCATACGTCCCCCCTCCAGGCCAGATAGCCGTGGCGTGACCGCAGGCGGAGTCCGCCGCACGTGATCCGGGACAGGAAAGAGGCGATATACTGCTGGTAAGGTGAATCCATGAGCACCATGGCGAAGAAATACGAGATCGCGCTGGCCGAAGCGACCAACTACGAGGAGTGGCGGTACGCGGCCCTCGCGCTGGACGAACTCGACGGCGGTGCAAAGTGGCGCAAAGAACCGGAATCGCCGGACTACGACTACAAGCTGCTCGCATCCCGGGTCAAGCTGCTTCGACAGCTACGCCGCCGCAAGGATCTCGACCGCCTGATATACCGGCTGCGCGAGGAACTGCACGGCAACCTCGGCAACATGGCCAACCCCGCTCTTTACCACCAGCACTGTCGAGTGGGCACCAAGAAACTGATCACCGACTACATCGACGAGGTCTGCGCCTCGCTGAACCTGCTGTGCGACAGCGACGTCAAAGCCCTGCCGCCGATGCGCAAGCGGATATTCCTCAAACGCGCGGCCCGCAGTTTTGGCCGCTCGGCGCTGCTGCTCAGCGGCGGAGCCTCGCTGGGCCTGTTCCACATCGGCGTGATACGCGAACTCGAGACACAGGGCATCCTGCCGCGGGTCATCACCGGGTCCAGCGCCGGATCCATCGTGGCCGGCATCCTCGCCACCCACACGGACGAGGAGTGGGAAATGCTGATGCAGCGGGACGACTGGCGCTTCGACTGGGCGCGGCTGGTCAGGCTGACCGACCTGGCCACCAACCGCGGCCTGCTGGACCAGAAGGTGCTGCGCACTTGCATCGACCAGAACATCCCGGACATGACGTTCCTGGAGGCCTATCAGCACACCAACCGCATCCTGAATATTTCCGTCTCGCCGGCCGACTCCCACCAGTTTCCGCGCCTGCTCAACTACCTGACGGCTCCCAACGTGCTGGTGCGCCGCGCGGCCCTGGCCTCCGCGGCCATTCCCGGCATTTTTCCGGCGGTGCAGCTCAGAGCCCGCAATTTCGAAGGCAAGTCCGTCGCCTACATGCCGCAGAACCGCTGGATCGACGGATCGGTTCACGAGGACATCCCCAAGGACAAGGCCAATCGGCTGCACAACATCAATCACTACATCGTCAGCCAGACGAATCCCTACGTGGTGCCGTTCCTGAACGAGGAAATCGAGGAAACGGGATTGCTGCCGTTCCTGCAGGACGTCGTCATCAAGGCGCCCATGGTGCAGATCGAGCACCTGCTGGAACTGGTCCAGCAGCATTTCAACATCCCGGGGCTGGGATCCATCATCAAGAAGGCGCATGCGGTCGCGCGCCAGACCTACAGCGGCGACATCACCATTTATCCCGAGCGGAACCTGCTGAGTCTCGCCCGGATATTCGACAATCTCGGGCCCACACAGCTCGAAGTCATGTTGATGGAGGGCCGCCGCGCCACCTGGCCGAAAATCGAGCGAATCCGCAACACGACCCAGATCAGCCGCACCTTCGACCAGTGCCTGCATCGAATGGCCGAACGGTACCGCTACGTAAAACGCTAACTCCGCCAACCTATTGTGTAGGAGCGGCTAAAGCCGCTCCTACAGGCGGCCTCGCGAAGGGGCAAAAACCTAGTGCGCCTCGGCGTCGGCGGTCAGGTCGGCGTGGATCGCCTCGGCCGCGCGTTTGCCGGCGCCGGCGGCCAGGATCACGGTGGCGGCGCCAGTCACGGCGTCCCC
>CALKKN010000354.1 GCA_937995275.1 uncultured Lysobacterales bacterium
TATCAACCTGTTCATCTGAGCAGGTGGCAACATTCATCCAGACAGGAAATCACCATGGCAGACAAAGTACTCGACGCAAAAGGGCTGAACTGTCCGCTCCCGATCCTCAAGGCCAAGAAGGCGTTGAAGGACGTGCCCGACGGCGGAACGCTGGAGGTGCTCGCCACCGACCCGGGTTCGGTGGCCGACTTCCAGGCCTTTTCCCGGACCACCGGAAACGAACTCGTCGAACACAGCGAGGAGGGCGGCGTTTACCGCTTCCTGATCCGCAAGACGGCGTAAGTCAGACGCTCTCTCCTTGACTGGCCGGCCCCTGCGCCGGCCTTTTTTTGCCTGCCGAAAATAAAAACGGCCGGCAAAGGCCGGCCGTTTCTGCTGCCATGGCTGCGTGTTCAGAACCGCCAGGAGTAACTGGCTTCCAGCTCCCACTGGTACATCTTGAAGGTCACGTTCTGGCTCGGGTCGAAATTCTGCGGCCCGGTCACGCTGACGCTGGGGGCGAACATGGCGGCCATGTTGAATTGACGGCCCTTGGTCCGTTCCAGCGTAAAGCCGGCCGTGATGTGGCTCTCCATGACGCCGGGCGCCAGGATATTGAACGACATCTCGGTGTTCGGGATGGGCTGCTCGCCATAGCTGTAGCCGAAACGCCAGGTCCAGTCCTCACCGGCCTTGTAACGCAAGCCGAGTTTGAAAACGGTCATGTCGTCCCAGCCGAAGCCACCGCCATTGTTGCCGCCCAGACAGGTCGACAGGTCGGTGCCGCCGCGACCGGCCGTGGGGCAGTTGAATAGCAGCGCGATGGGGTTGCCGACCGACGCGATATCACTGTACCAGATGTGCTCGATATCGAAGCTCAGAGCGGTCTTGTCATTGGCTTTGAAGGTCAGACCGATCTTAAGGTCCGGGGGAATGTCCATGTCGCCCTGCTCGGCGAACAGGTCGGCGTAGTCGTCGAATTCGGTCATCCAGATCTTGCTCTGGTACATAATGCCGAAATCCACCCGGTCCGACAGCGCCGCGTGCAGCCCGACCTTGAGGCCGGCGCCATAGGCCCAGTCGTGGCCGTTGTTGGACAGGGCCGTCGGGTTGCCCGGCATGCCGGTCTCGACCAAGGGCCTGGCATAGGTTTCCGTCAGCGGTGCGAACGTCGCAACGCCGTTCGCCTCGAACCACTGGGCCACCAGCACGCCGGCGATGCCCAGCGAGACCCGCTCGTTAACCCGTTTTGCCCAGGTGATATCCAGGAACGCCTGGTTGAAGTCAACCCCCGCATCGCCGGCACCGTAAGTGCCAGGAAAGGTCATCGGCCCGAAGTCCGAGCCCGGGCCATCAGGATCGAAAGTGGCTGTGCCGCCTTTCCAGTCCGTATTCATGCCGCCGCGGCCATAGAATGACACGGCCCAGGCCGTGCCGTTGTCCCGCTGCCAGCTCTTGGAGATGTGCGGAATGATGAAGTACTCGCTGTCGCTCGTGAGGTTGTTGGGCCCGATGGTGATGGCGCAGCCTGAGGGGAAGCACATGCCGTTGGCCTGGCTCTGGGTGGTGCTGTACTTGCGGATCGGGCTGAACAGCGCAGCGCCGACGACGAATTGGTCGCCCACAAACGGCGCCACGGCGGGATTGTTGGCCACGTCGATGGCGTCCTCCGGCAAGGCGATGCCCGCGCCCGCCATGCTCTTGTTCTTGGTTCCGGTGCCGTGCGTGAAGTAACCGTTGGTCGCAAAAGCATTACCCGCCAGGAGCAGGCCGGCGACCACGGCCAGGGTGGTATACCGGTTCGTACGCTTGATCATTGTTGCCTCCGTTGACTGTGGCCGATTCAAGGTTTAAGCCATTCTAATGTATAAAAATGTAATATGTACCGGAAAACACCGTCAAACTGATGCGGGTCATCTTGCGGGTTCGAAAAACGTTGGCGCTGCAGGTGGGGGGGGCGGTCTCAGTCGCTACAGTAGAGTTCATGCATCAGCCCCACCATGCGTGCCGCCTCTTCGCTGGCAATCGAATAGTAAATGGTCTGCGCCTCACGCCGCGTCGCGACCAGCGATTCCTTGCGCATCCTGGCCAGGTGCTGGGATAGCGGCGACTGGGAGATGTCCAGCAATCGCGCCAGTTCCCCCACGGACTTCTCCCCGGACGCCAGGTGACACAACACCATCAACCGGTCCTTGTGCCCGAGCGTCTTTAAAAGTTCGCTGGCCTGGCCGGCCGCGATGGCCATGCGTTGCGGGTCGATTTCTACCTTGTCGGTCGTGGCGTTGTCGGGGGTTTCCCGCGCCGCGGAAGCGCCAGAGCACTGCATGAAGCTACTCCATGTTCATTTTGCCGGTATATTATCCGGAAATCGCAGGTTGTTGGAAATCGAGCCGCGCACACCCTGTCCTCTCAATGCGCGCCACCGTGCAAGAAGCGCCAGAACCCGAAGCGCTGTTCGCGCCCCTGAGGCGTCAGGTGAGACTCGCGGCGTTCTTCCAACAGCCGGAAATCTTGGCCGAGCACCGCGCCGAGCTTTTCGGCATCGTAGCGGACAATCTCCAGGCCGCTGCAGCGCTCCGGGCCGTCCGGCGCGAACGCGCCGATGATCGCCTGACCGCCGGGTTCCAATGCCGCCTTCAGGACCTGGACATAACGTTGCTGGTCGGCCGGTTCGGTCAAGAAATGGAAGGCGGCGCGATCGTGCCACACCGAAAACGTCCTGGCCGGGACGTAGTCCGTGATGTCGGCCACCACCCATGCTACCCGCCGCGCCTCCGGGCCGAGACGGCGCTGTGCCTGCTGGAGCGCCGACTTCGAAAGATCGAGCACCGTCAGGTCCCGCCAGCCGCTGTCCAATAAGTGGTCCACCAGCAGGGAGGCGCCGCCGCCGATGTCGATCAGGCCTTGTGCGGGACCGGCGCCGGTGTTGCGGATCATGGCCAGCGACGTGGCCGGCTCCGCCTGGTACCAGCTCGTTTCGACCGCCGGTTTGGTTTCGTAGACCTGTTCCCAGTGCCGCTTGCGGTCTGAAGTGGTCATTTTCTTTGCACCCATATGACTCATATCATACGCTTGTCGCCCATATTAGAAATACTTAATACGTTACCACTCGGCCCAGGCCCGCCCCGGAGCGGGGCAGGCGCCGATTCATCACCAGAGGACCTGTCATGAAGTTCAGAATTTTGTCAACGCTGCTGGGCTGCCTGTTGTTTGGCGCAGCCACCGCGGCGGATACCACTTACCAACCGTTTATCCTCGCGTCCGTCAACGACGCCGGCCTGGCCGAGCAGACGGCCGCCACGGCCGCGGCGCTGGAGGCGGCGGGATTTACCGTGGCCGGCGACTATTCGCCGGTAGACAACGCCCGCGTGATCGTCGTCACCAGCCCTGAACTGCAGGCTGTCGCTGCCCTGTCCGACAAGGGTGGCTACAGCGCCGGCCAGCGGGTCAGTGTGACCGAGCGCGAGGGCGGGACCGAAGTGGCATTCGTCAATCCGCTGTACATTCAGTATGCCTACCGCCTGGAGGGCGACATGCAACCGGTGTACGACCGCCTGAAAGGAGCGTTGGGCGAGACGGAGGCGTATGGCGCCGAGAAGAAAATGACTGCCAAGAAGCTTCAGAAGTACCACTACATGATCGGGATGCAGCGCTTCGACGACCCCTCCGAACTGGGCAGCTTCGACACTTACGAGGCGGCCGTTGCAGCGGTCCAGGACGGGCTCGACGCAGAGGGTGACGCCTTGACCATGGTGTACCGGATCGATTTGCCCGGCAATCAACAGACCGTGTTCGGGGTCGGCATGCGCGCGACCAGCGACGCCGACGAGGAGATTGACATCGACGCCGCGCACCAGCTGGCCATCGTCGATTTCGAGGGCTACAGCAAAGTGGCCTACTTTCCCTACGAGGTCCTGATCGACGGCACGGATGTCGAGGCGCTGCACATGCGATTCCGCATGGCCGTCCACTTCCCGGATTTGAGCATGATGGGGGAACACGGCTTCACCAAGCTGATGGCATCGCCCGGCGCGACGGAAGACGCCCTGGAGCAAATGGTCACGGGGCAGTAAGGACTGGCTGACCCCCGGGTGGGGTGTTTTTGAGAGGTGCCCCGATCAGCATTCGGGGCATCGACAGGGGATGAACGGAGGAACCCGAGAATGATTAGTCGCATCTCAGTATTGTTCACCCTGGCCGCCGCGTGTCTGCTGGCCGGAGCGTTATGGGCCGGCGATGTCCACTGGGTCGACGTCCGGACAGCCGAGGAGTTCGGGGCCGGGCACGTGGCCGGCGCGGTGAACATCCCCTACGAGGAGATCGTCGAGCGGATCGGTGAAGTGACCTTGGACAAGGATGCGCCGGTTTACCTGTACTGCCGCAGCGGCCGGCGGTCCGGCATCGCCATGGACGCGCTGCAGGAGGCCGGCTACCGCAATGCCGTCAACATCGGTGGGCTACAGGAGGCCGGCCGCAAAGCCCGGGAAATGTCCTCGGGGTAAGCGGACCGGACGCGCCATTCTGTACGGGGAGCCGAAGGCGACCCGCCGTCCTCTCTGATCCGTTCAATCAGTGATCAATTCGCCCAGCAGGCGGTTGAAGGGTGTCCGCAGGTAGCTGACGCCGTTGCTGTCGGGCGGCGGCGGCGCGCCGGCAAGGATATTGACCTGCAGCGACGGCAGGATCAGGCGTGGCAGCCCCAGTTGCGCGTCGCGCTCGTTGCGCATCGCGACGAAAGCCTGCTTGTCCGTGCCCTCGTTGACGTGGACGTTGGTGCGGCGGGATTCGCCGACGGTGACGCGGCAGATGGGTTCTTCGCCGTCTTTCGGGTAGTCGTGGCAAAGGTAAATTCTCGTGTCGTCCGGCAGGCGGTGCAGGCGGGCGATGGAGTCGAACAGGCTGGCGGCATCGCCGCCGGGAAAGTCACAACGCGCGGTACCGTAGGCAGGAGCAAACAGCGTGTCGCCGACGAAGACGGCCTGCCCCACCAGGTAGCTGACGCTGTCCCCGGTGTGGCCCGGCGTTTCGAGCACGCGGATGCTGAGGCGGCCCAGCGGCAGGGTGTCGCCCTCTTCCAGCAAGCGGTCAAACTGGCTGCCGTCGGTGGGCATGTCCCGGAAGTCGAACGCCTTCGCAAACGTCCGCTGAACGTCCCGAATCCCGGCGCCGCAGGCGATTTTCGCGCCGGTCTTCCCACGGAGGTAATCGGCCGCCGTGAGGTGGTCGGCATGGGCATGCGTCTCCAACACCCATTCGATCCGCCAGCTTTTCCGCCACGCCGTGTCCAGGACTTCATCGATGAACGTCGTGTCGGCCATTCCGCTGACCGGGTCGTAGCCCCATACCGGGTCGATAACCGCGGCTACTCTGCTGCCGCGGTCCGCCAGCAGATGGGTCCAGGTGCCCGAATCGGCTTCGTAGAATGACCTGATGTTCAACATGCGATGAACACAGT
>CALKKN010000355.1 GCA_937995275.1 uncultured Lysobacterales bacterium
CCGTGCAGGTGGCGCAGCGCTCCCTCAACTATGGCGTGCTCGGACCTGCCAAGGAGATGCTGTTCACCGTCGTCGACCGCGAAACCAAGTACAAGAGCAAGAACTTCATCGACACCGCCGTATACCGCGGCAGCGATGTAACGGCCAGTTGGATCTTCAAGGGCCTCACCTCGGCAGGACTGTCCGTGGCGCAGATGGCCTGGGCCTATCTCCCCGTGATGGCCCTGTGGGCGCTCGGTGCCTGGCGACTCGGTGGCATGTACAACCGCATGCGAGCACAACTCAGGTTGGCTGCCGAGGCGGAGGCCAACCGGGAGTGAAAATCTGAAGACCGGCCCCCGGTTCTCGTAGCGGTCGCGGTCCAACCGTGGCTGGCCCTGTGGGTGCCCCGCGTCAGCCGGCCCGCGGGTGGAAACGGGGTCCGCCGCTGCTTTCGAATCGCTCCACCGGGCAGCCATACAGCCTCTGCAGGCTGGATTCACTGAGCATGTCCGGGGTCGCACCGGCGCACCACTGGCCGTCGCCGAACAGCATGATCACGTGGCTGCAATACCGCGCGGCCAGGTTGATGTCGTGCAGCGCGGCCAACGCCGCGTGCCGGCCCTGCCGGGCCCGTTCCCGGATCATCCCCATGATATGGACCTGGTGCCGCAGATCCAGGTGGTTGGTCGGCTCGTCGAGCAACATGAATTCCGGATCCTGGACCAGCAGCGTCGCGAAGGCCAGCCGCCGGGCCTCGCCGCCCGACAGGCCGGTCACACTGCGCCCGGCGAACCCGGCAAGGTCCACGGCCCGCAGGGCGCCCTCCGCCATTTTCAGGTCCCGGTGCCCTTCACGCTCCCAGTATCCGAGATGCGGGTGACGCCCGGTCAGCGCCGTCTGCAGCACGCTCGAATCGAACACGTAGACGGTATGTTGCTGCAACATGCCGATATGGCGCGCCAGCAGCTTGCGGGGCAGTTCCGCGATGTTGCGCGATTCGAGGAGTACCTCGCCGCTGCCCGGCTCGTGCAGACCCGCGAGGCACTTCAGCAGCGTGGTCTTGCCGATGCCGTTCGGGCCGAGCAACGCCCAGAAGTCACCCGGCCGAACGGCGAATTCGAGATCTTTGACGACGTGGACGCCGGCGATGCGTACATCCAGGGCGCTGCAGGCCAAACCGTTGTTCAATGCCGATCCCTCACTGTTTGACGCGGGCGCGGTTCAGCAGCAGGAGGAACAGCGGAACGCCGAGCAACGCGGTGACGACGCCCACGGGTAACTGGCGCGGTGCCAGGACGGTCCGGGCCAGGGTGTCCGACAGCACCAGAAACAGGCCGCCGAACATGGCCGCGGCCGGCAACAGTACGCGGTGATCCGAACCCACCAGCAGCCGCATCAGGTGCGGCACGATCAGGCCGACGAAGCCGATGTTTCCGGCTATGGAGACGGCTGTCGCGGTCAACACGGAAGCCAGCAGATAGACAACCCAGAGCAGTTTCCGCGTGGGTTCGCCCAGCAGGCGCGCCGTGGTTTCCCCCATGGCCAGCACGTTGAGGCTCCGGGCCATGCCGAAACACAACGCGAAAATCACCAGCAGGATCGCCGGTGCCCAGGACGGAAGCCGCGCGTAGCTGAGGTCGCCGATCAGCCAGAACAGCATGCCGCGCAGGCTTCCGTCCGACCCGAGCGTCAGCAGCAGGCTGATCAGCGCCGCCCAGCCCGACGCGGTCACCACGCCGGTAAGCAGCAGCCGCGTCCCGCTCCACGGCCCTTCGCCGCGCGCCAGGCCGAAGACGATCAGGATCGAGAAGAGTGCGCCCGCCCAGGCCAGGGCCGGCAGCAGCGCTGCGGCGGCGCCGGCCGACATTCCGAGCAGCGTGGCGAACGACGCCCCGCCGGAAACCCCGAGTATGTATGGATCGGCCAGTGGGTTCCGCAGCAGCACCTGCATCAGGCAGCCCGACAAAGACAACAGGGCGCCCACGGTCCAGGCGGCCGCGGCACGCGGCAGACGCAGACGCCACACCAGTTCCCCGAACTCCGAGCCGGAGTCCAGCAGGGCCGCCCACCACTGGTCCCAGCCCAGCGGTACCGAGCCGATGGCGGCCGCGATCGCCACACTGGCCGCGGACAGCAGGGCGAGCAACAGGAACAGCAGTCGGCGTTGAGCTGTTGGCATCATTGGGTATAAGCGATTAACATTCCGGATGAGCGATGTCGAAGTATCACACGCCCCATTTCGGGCAGGCAAGCGACAGACATGATCGATCCCGACGGCTACCGACCCAACGTTGCCATCGTTCTGATGAACGATGAGCGCCACGTCTTCTGGGCCAAGCGGGCCGGCAACGACGGCTGGCAGTTTCCCCAGGGCGGCATGCACACCGATGAAACGCCGGTGGAAGCGATGTACCGGGAACTGGAAGAGGAGACCGGGCTGCCGCCGGAACTCGTGGAGCTGATCGGCTCGACGCCGGGCTGGTTACGCTATCGCCTGCCGCGGCGCTACCAGCGTCAGAACAGCAAGCCGCTTTGTATTGGCCAGAAACAGGTCTGGTTTCTGCTGCGGTTTCTCGGCGACGATTCGGCTTTCAGCCTGGACCAATGCCCGGAGCCGGAATTCAGCTCGTTCAAATGGGTTGATTTCTGGTACCCGGTCGAAAATGTCATCACCTTCAAACGCGGCGTCTATCACAAGGCGTTGTCCCTGCTGGAGCCGCTGGCTGAATCCCACCTCCGCTCGGCCTAGGTCCTAGAAGTCGACCCTCAGCCCGGCCGTAAAACTGCGCGGTTTGTTGGGGCGCGCGCCGTACGGATCGCGCGCGGCCACGAAGATTTCATCCGCCACGTTTTCCACGACGCCGTACAGTTCCCACCGGCTGCCGAAACGATAGTGCGCCGACACGTCGACAATGACGGCCGACTCGGTCTTTTCGAACGGGCCGCAAATCGCCTCGGTGCATACCGCATCGACATAGTTGGCGCTGGCGAAGAACGACCAGGGCCCGCCTTGCAGACCCA